>JBFKMY010000142.1:0-6354 GCA_041629615.1 Thermodesulfovibrionia bacterium
AATATTCTGAGTATGCTGTTCGGGCTCGCGACTCTTTCCGGGTCAGCAAAAAGGGTGAATGAACTGCTGCAATTAAAAATAAATCATCCCTTCCCCCTGAAGGTCGTGCATAATCCGATCCGAAAAAACAGCCCCCTCTGGCGCACCTATATGGAGCGATACAGGCAGAACTATCCCTATCAATACCATAACGGCGGAATATGGCCCTATGTTGCGGGTTTCTGGATCATGCTCCTGCACAGGCTCGGAAAACACACATTGGCAGGGAAAGAGCTGGTCAGCTTTGCCCGGGTAAACAGTATGAACAACTGGGGGTTCAACGAGTGGTTTCACGGACAAAAAGGGGAGCCCATGGGCATGGCGGGGCAATCATGGAACGCTTCAATGTTCATTTTTGCATACCACTGCCTTCATGATACGAAGGCCTTATTGTGATAAAATACTCCTATGGAGAAAAGGAACGCAAGGAGAATTAAATCTGATATACCCTGCAGGCTTGTATCGCGGAGTCTTAACTTCTCGGGCCTTATTGAGGACCTTAACGAAAACGGTATTTGTGTATTAATACACCCTACCAGGGCAGTGGAAGATATTCCCTGCGGGATGACTTTTATGGTGAAGTTCCAGATTCCTTCAGGAGATACAATTGATCTGCAGTGCACAGTCAAACAGGCATATAAAACGTCGCCGGAAGAACCGACAAACAATGTTGGCATGGAAATTAAACAGCAGCCTCCGGAATATAAGGAATTCCTGAAAACCCGGAACTATTCATTGTAACGCACAAATTCATCTTCCCGATAGCCGGCCTGGTGTCTGTATACAGGGATGGCGCACGATGATTACAACGCCCGATTTATTTCACCCCTTAAAGTCTTACTTATCATCATAGTGCCTTTACGTGAAGATAGTACCCCATTTTGCGAAATGCCTCGATCCATGGCCTGTATTCGGAATCGGGTTTCTCCGATTTTGATTTCATATCAGTATAGTAGGTCTTCCCGATTGAAAAGTAGATATTCTGGGCCTTCCAGAGATCAAGGTCTATGGCAAGAGAGTTGAGGTGCTTAAGGATGGTGTCTATCGTATCAAGAAGGGAGACATCCAGCGGAGTGCGGCTGAACTCATCCATCAGCATATTTATTCTTCTGCTGGCAGTAAAGCCTATCCCTGCCTTATCTATCGCTACGGGCCACTTTTTAATTTCTGCAATCAGGATCTCTAATTTTTCAATATCGATGTCTCCTTCAAAAATCTGCTTCAGGTCGCTGTTGACGATGTGCTCTGCGGCAGATATGAAGGACCTGGGAAGGGGGGTCCCGAGAGAGCGGAAAAAATTCATGACTGCATAGTTGTTCTTATATATCTGCTGGTATGCACCGTCGATCCCTTCATAGGTTGCCTGCATAAGCCCGTTAATGACCATTCTCTGCCGGTCCCTGAAGAGATGTCTTACGGTATATATGTTACCCCCGGCAAATCTGTCTATGTGCCGTATGATATCGGGGACTTCCCCCTTTGCAAAGGCTTCGCCGATCTCACGATACACCTCTTTCAGTGCTTCTTCGCTGACAAAATCTCTCACCCCTGCACTGATATTATGATCACCGAGATGGAGAACGACAAAACTTACGGTTTTTTCGTCAAACGTAATATCGGAAATTATACGGGTCTTTCCCATGACAAGTTTCTGCTTTCCCGCCTCCTGGACGTTAAATGTTTCCGTCTTCGCGGTATAGCAGTAGATTTTGACTTCCTCGGGGTATTCTTCAAAGACAGAGGAAATGGCGTAATGAGCGCCTACACGCGCAAGGTCGAGCCTGGCCGGTCTGGCGAACATTTCATAGGCATTCGCCCCGTTCTCATAGAGATTGCTCGGCGCGTTCTTCAGATGATCAAGAAATTTCGTCTCAAGGTCCATCCCTGTAAAATCACGGGCATACTGAATGACACTGGATGCATACTGCATTACCTGGACGGTCTCGATCCCCGATACCTCATCAAAAAACCATCCGCAGCTGGTATACATGAGCATTGCATTCCTCTGCATCTCAAGGAGCTTCAACATCCTGATTTTCTCTTCAGCGGAAAGGCTTTTTACCGCGTGACGTTCGATAAAGCTCTCAATATTTTCTCTTTTCCTGTCAAGAATAATGCTGATGTAATCATTCCTCGCTTCCCATGGATCTTTCAGGTAGCGGCCTGCCTCATTCTCATACAGCGGGACAACGGCGTCCCTCACTATGTCAAGGGACTCTCTCAGGGGCTTCCTCCATTGCTGGTGCCAGCCGGGGTTCATTCCTGAGTTGCATCCACAGTTGTTTCTCCACCGTTCTATGCCGTGGATACAACTCCACGATGAATTTTCATAAATCTCGACTTCATATGCGGGGGGATACATTTCCAGATATTCCCCATAATTAGTGAGATGGGCGAGTTTCTTTGATTCGATATGGTAGAGGCAGTAGGAAAGGGCCATATTGCCGCCTCTGTGATGGTGCCCGTAGGTTTCACCGTCAGTAGCAATATGTACAAGCTGCGGCCAGTTTCTGCCTTCGGAAAAAGCCCCTTCAAGCCTGTGCGCAAAGTGCTCGCCATTATAGAGGAGACCGGAGAATGCGATGTCCTGTGAAATGGGGCCGTCATAAAAAAATATGTTCATTGACTTGCCCGATGGAAGGCGGCAGCGGTAGGGCGTTGTCGGGTCTACCCGGCCGTCAGGCGTATCCTGCCATCTTCCTCCCCTGCCAATCCTGCGTATCCGGCGTGCCTGCCCGGGCGCAAGGATGGTAAACTTTATCCCGCGTTGAAGCAGGATATCGAGGGTCTCCAGGTCAACGGCCGTCTCGGGAAGCCACATGCCCTCGGGAAGTCTCTTAAATCTGGAGTGAAAGTCCATTATCCCCCAGTGAATCTGTGTATATTTGTCCCTCCTGTTTGCCAGAGGCATGATCATGTGATTATACACCTGCGCTATTGCTGAACCGTGTCCTGAAAATCTCTCCATGCTCAGAATGTCCGCATCGAGGATGGCCCTGTAGGTATCGGGACTGTGCTTCTCCATCCAGGAGAGGAGTGTGGGGCCGAAGTTAAAGCTGATCTTCGAATAATTATTCACAATGTCGATGATACTCCCATCGGGGTCAAGGATGCGTGAGGCGGTGTTCGGGGCATAACATTCCGCTGTGATCCTGTCGTTCCAGTCATGGAAGGGATATGCAGAATCCTGAAGTTCGACCTCTTCAAGCCATGGGTTTTCCCGTGGCGGCTGATAAAAATGACCATGTATGCAGATATAACGTTTCAATTTATGTGTTCTCCTTTAAATAGAGGGCAAAGCTTTCTCCCCTGAGCGTCATGTGACCATCAGCACCTGTTTTTTCCGGCAGGAGCGTGCCGGGCCCTTTCCATCTCTCCTCGGACGAGTCAAGAAGTTTCATCCATTGCCCCTCAGGAACGGGAGGGGTCAGCAGGGCATCCTCCTTTTTAAAATTAAAGAGCAGGAATGTACGGTTTTCTCCTTTCCGTCTTTTCAGCATCAGACATTTTTCATTCCCGTCAGACCATACCTCACTCATATCCTTGTCAAGATGTGCAAGGGAAGGGACCTCCTTTCTCAAACGGATCAGCTCCGTGTAAAACATCAGCAGTATTCTGTTGTCACCCTGGTTTCTCATGTTCCAGTCGAGTTTTGAATGCATAAAGGCCTCTTTGCTCTGGGGATCGGGCGGCTCTTTCTTCCACCCGAAAGATTCAAACTCCTTTCTCCGGCCCTGCCTGACCGCTTCGATCAGCTGCAGATCGGAGTGGCTGACGAAATAGAGAAAGGGGGCCCTTTCTCCGTATTCTTCACCCATGAACAGCAGAGGGACATAGGGGGAAAAGATAACGATGCCTGCAGCCTGTTTCAGCGATTCAAATGATAAGAGCGATGCGAGCCGCTCCCCCTCCATGCGGTTGCCCACCTGATCATGGTTCTGGGAAAAGACAACAAACCGCTCTGCAGGGACATCCCGTGAAGAATCTCCATGGTTCCTTTTGCGGAAACAGGAATATTGACCGGAATATACATACCCCTCTTCCATGGATTTCGCAAGATGATGTAATTCTCCGAAGTCACAGTAATAGCCGGAAAGTTCTCCTGTCAAAAGGCTATGCACCGAGTGATGGAAATCGTCGCACCATGTTGCGTCAAGTCCGTCACCGCCTGATTTTTCCTCCCGTATCACGCGCGAATTATTCAGGTCAGACTCCGCTATCAGGTAAAATGTTCTTCCCTTATGCTGTGAAAATGCCCTGACCCTCTGTGCAAGTTCCCGGAGAAAGGGAGTCGCGCTCATGTCATAGATACCATGTACAGCGTCAAGCCTCAAGGCGTCAATATGATAATGCTCGAACCAGTACAGGGCGTTTTCAATGAAATAATTCCTTACTTCGTTACTGTAGGGCCCGTCAAAATTTATTGCTTCACCCCATGGGGTTTTATACCTGTCGGTAAAATAGGGGCCGTAATCCCAAAGATAATTGCCTTCAGGACCGAGATGGTTATAGACCACATCAAGGATCACGGCCATTCCTTTTACATGACAGGCGTTTACCAGTTTCTTGAGACTGTCCGGACCTCCATAGGAATTCTGAACAGCAAAGGGATAGACCCCGTCATATCCCCAGTTCCGGTCTCCCGGAAACTGTGCGACAGGCATTATCTCAAGGGCATTTATCCCCAGGTCTTTTAAACCGTCAAGGCGGGGGATTATAGCATCAAAGGTCCCCTCAGCAGTAAAGGTGCCTGTATGCACTTCGTACATGATTGTCTGCGACAGGGGGAGTCCCTGCCATCCTGTGTCATGCCATTGAAATGAGGCATGATCTATAATCTGCGAAGCCTTATGAACACCGCCGGACTGATAAAATGATGCGGGGTCGGGTCTTTCTCTCCTGTTGTTCAGATAAAAGGAATAATGAGTTTCAGGGGAAACATCATGAACTGCAGTCCTCCAGTATCCCTGTTCCATTTTCTGCATGGGCACTAATCTCTCACGGGGCGAGAATAATTTAAGAGACATATGTTCGGCAAAAGGTGCCCACACGATGAATTCACATGTATTGTCACTCCTGCTGTAATAAGCACCTATTTTCATCGGGGAACCTCCTCTTTCTTTGTCCGGATCAATCATTTAAGGCCGTGCATGGAATGAAAAGGGGAGCTGAATCTGCCCCCTTTTTTCAGTTTCAGCGTTTTTACAATATTTTTCTGGAGATATGCTTCTTCCTTTTTCCATGCATGTTCATCCGTCCCGTTTATTTTTAAACTCCCCCCTGCTATCTGGCCGTGACCGCCTGCATCTTCGGGATTCCTGAAACATGTCCGCAATATTTCGCCGGCGGAATAATTTTTTGTTTTCGTTCTTAAGGAAGCATGGAGCTTATTTCTGAAACGGCCGGTCGTGAGTGTCCATTTTGCATGTTTGTAGCATAACAAAAATTCCGCAAGCTGTGATACTACATCGGGATTGACGACTTTTCCCAGGTGACATGCGATCAGCCCGGAACGCATCTGTGCATGGTTGATAGCATGGCTCAGGATAGAGAAATAGTGCCCGTCATGCACCGGTGTCTGAATGCGGGCAAGGACATGCATATTGGCAAAGGAAACAATGTCCAGATAGGTCTTGATGATGTCAGGTCTCTTTGCCCGGTAGAAGTTTAACGTGTCCGTGATAATTCCATACACCAAGGCCGTGGCAAGTCGTTCGGGGATATCAATCTTTAAAGACAGAAGGGCCTTTGCCAGTATAACGCTGGTGGCCCCGCAGGCCGTATCAATAATGGAGCAATCTGCCAGCGGCCGGGCAATGGGAGAATGCTGATCAATGATCAGGTCAGCCTTCCTGTCAGGGGGGAACGGATTGTTATCAAAATCAGGTTGTGTATCAACCATGGCAGTATTTATATATTTCCTGAGTTCCCCCTGCTTGAACCTGTGGACAGGAAGATTGAGGAAAGTCACCATATTACGGTTCTCCGTACGTCCGATAATGCCTCTGTAGACTATCCGGGATTTAATACCGTACGCATGATCAGCAAGATACTGCAGGGCATATGCGCTTGCCAGTGCATCGGGGTCAGGAAAATCATGCGTGAGGATCAGGAGCGGAGAAAGAGACTTGTACCTTGCGGCAAGAAAGGCAAGGAGCTTTTGGTGACCATGAGACGAACGTTTCCTTTTTAATCCCATTCATTATTCCTTTCGCGTGCAGTAAGTGCCTGTGCATGAAGAATGTGAACCAGGTTTTGCTGCACTGCTTTAAGATAAACACTGCTGGAAGTGATTATATGACAATGAGTATGTAC
>JBFKMY010000143.1:0-6336 GCA_041629615.1 Thermodesulfovibrionia bacterium
ACTGTTACCGCACTGATCTTTCCGGAGTCATAGGTCACCGCAATTTCCCTGCCGAAAGGGCCGGTTATTTTTTCAATCATATTAAGCGCTCTTGCGATTGCTATCCTGTTCCCGTTACGCTCTTCGATTGCGGTGAGATAACCCTGCGAATTAAATTCTTCTTTCCTTCCGTCTGCATATTCCCTTACAAATGTCCCGTCTGTGGTGTTCTTGATCAGGAGACTGTATTCATCCTTAGGATATTCCACTTCGTATACCTTGTCCCCGTCGTTATCTATGTAATACACGTTAGAACCATCAGGATTTATCACGGTATATACATTAGAACTGGCCGGAAAGGGAACCACTCTTGTATCGTACGCATGACTCCATGACTTGCCAAAATCTCTGTTTGTAATTTCAGCGCTGTCATAATATCGGGTAAAATTGAGCGGCGCTGTACCTTTAAGGGAGAAGTCTGTTTCGCTTGTATATACCTTACCGCTTGCCACGCTCACCGGTTTTCCCACTTTGTCTTCACAGCCGTCCTCGGGATCGACGTAAACAAGTTTTTCAGTGAATTCTCCGTGTCCTCCACATATTTGTTTAAATTGAAGCAGTACAAACCCTTTCTTACCCGAAAAATCATAGGTCGTCTCTATAATCCCGCTTACCGGCAGATCTCCTGAAAAATATATCATTTCATTCCCAACGCTTACGGAAACTCTTCTGGTGCTGTTGTAGTACGTAAAAAAATGATATGAGAACAGTATGGTTTCCACTCCCGATACTATTTCGCGGGGTGAAATTACCGTAACCTCAGGCCATTGAGGAATGGATACACTGGCATACTGTGTTGGCGCTCCACTCATGATACAGACCGGCTCAGGCCCGCGATCATAGTACCATAACCCACCGGAATAACTTCCGAAATACCCAAATTGAGAACCCGGTGAAGCACATGATATATACTCATCATAGGCAGTAATCGATACACTGGTACCGCCGGAAAATTCCTGCGCAGAAAAGGGTGAATAAAAGCGGCCGATGATGGCCATTGACCCGTAACCATAACCCTCAGGGACACATTCAAAAGAGCCTGAGTTTCCCTCAACTAACACCCTTCCATCTTCAAACGTTGCGTTGAGGGCTTGTGCTTTCGCCATATTGATCAATAGGGGAAAAATGGCCAATACATAACAAATGACAAAAACTGCCTTTTTTCTTATCATATTCTTTAACATGGCTGCCTCCATGCACCAGAGAAAGCTTGAACAAGTATCCCCATGTTTCCTTTACATGCACACTGATCCCCTCCAAAATTGATGTTCGTATTATTTCCCCCGTCCTGTGAGTCAGCAGCATCCAGTGGTACGGGATGAGTGCTGCTCAGGTCTTTAATGCTCGAAAATGAAATAAACCTGCTGCCCCCGGCATCGAGATACCACTGCTGGCCTTCAACAGTGCTTCTGAAGGAAAGGAGTTTATTCTCAGCCCCCGCAAACAGGAGGTTGTTTACCACGGTCTGGGTACTCCCTGCCTCAAAATACAGTGTATCGGCAAAGGTGGTTTTTTTTACAAAATTGTAGAATGTGGTATTCCCCCGAACAGTCTCATCTGTCCCGCTGAGGATTACCGTTGATGTTCCCTCAGCGACTGTCCCTCTGTTTGTCCAGTCACCGCTGACGGTAATTCTTGATGAGGTTGCATACAGTACGCCCCCCGGATCTATGAATACATCACCTTCAACAGAAAGCTCTTTATCATGTAAATCGAAAAATCCCCCTTCCACAGACAGGCTGCCCGCTATTTCAAAGGCTGTGCCTAATGCTACTGTACCGGTAAAACCTGAATTAAGGCGAAATGAAGCAGGGGTAATATCTAAATCCCACAGGCAGTCTTCTGTACCGCTCATCAGTATATTGTCTCCACTTTCAGGCACAATACCGTCTGCCCAGTTTTCGGGATTTGATGCACGGGTATCTGTTCCTCCCCCGGTCCAGATGATGGGTTCTTTAATGACGAGATTCGCGTCTAAGACAACCGTGCCGGCATATCCTGCATAAATACCGAATGACGAAACCACAATATCCAGGTCCCACAGGCAGTTCTTTGATGACAGGCCATCAAATATCACATCATCCCCATTCCGGGGAGATACGTTCCCTGCCCAGTTATCAGGATTTGATGCAAGGGTATCGGCCCCCCCTCCGCTCCACGTGAGCGTCGCAGCGCCGGCGCCAGCCAGATGGCCCCACAGGATAAGGAACGCAACGAATTTCAGGAATGTCGTCTTCACCATGTCCCCTCACATGAAAAAATGATGTTACTGTCCGCACGCTAAGCCCCGTAATTATGAAACATTGGCATAAAAAAATAACCTGTTAGAAATTACAGGTGCGAAACCCGGGGCAGATAGGGAGTGTATTAAGCAGTCGTTGATCGTTTTAAAAAAATAGATTCCCGCCTCCGCGGGAATGACGACAAAAAACTATAAAAATCTGGGGAACTCCTTATGTCAAATACCTGTGACAGCCTCTAAAGGAATGTGTTAAAATTTATTCTGTTCTTGCGCAGGCTATTCTTATTCATTCATAAAAGGAGGAGTATATGGATATCAAGAGAATCGGCATTATAACAAGCGGCGGTGACTGCGGCGGGCTGAATGCAGTGATCAAGGGGATTGCCCGGAAGGCATATGCCCTCGGAATTGAATCTGTGGTAATCCCCAACGGGTATGCCGGTCTGTACAATCTTGTTACGCTCAATGACGTTGTTGTGCTGAATGCGGAAAGGGTGAGTAAAATAGAGGCGTCCCTCGCAGGGTCTGAAGCGGGCCACTCGCGTGTCAAGATCAGCAAGATAGACGACCCTGAGAAGTATGAAAGGATCAAAGGGGGTCTCAAGAGATTTCATATAGACGGACTCATCATAAGCGGTGGTGATGATACGGGGAGTGTTGTCGTTGATCTTGATTACCAGGGCATCCCCTGCGTTCACGTGCCCAAGACCATGGACCTGGACCTTCAGCCCTACAGCGTAGGAGGCGATTCCGCCATAAACCGTATCGCCGTATTCACACGGGACCTCAAGACCACGGGGATGAGTCACAACCGTGTCCTTATTATCGAGGTGTTCGGCAGGTACGTGGGTCACACGGCATTTCGCGGAGGCATCGGGGCAGAAGCTGACTGCATCCTTATCCCTGAAGTGCCTGTTGATTTTGATATCGTCTATGAACATATGAAAACTACCTATTTTGCCAGGGTGGAGAGAAGCGATGTGAAGTCCGGCACGTACATCATTGTTGTTGCCGAGGGGCTTAAAAATGCAAGCGGTGAAATGCTCTATGATGACTCGGCAGGTGTGGATGCCTTTGGACATAAAAAACTGGCAGGTGCCGGAAAGTATGTCCGTCAGGAGCTTGAAAAGCGTTTAAAGGCAGACCGTGACGTGGACGCTTTCATGCGGCGTACAGGCATGTATGTGCCCGGTATTTATACCAAACCTGAGGCAAGGGAAGTCACCCCCGGCCATCTCGTCCGTTCCGGCCATTCATCTGCCTTTGACGTTAATTTCGGATATAAGGCTGGTGCCGGCGCTGTTGTTCTTCTGCTTCAGGGAAAATCGGGAAATACCATTACCGGTGTAGAAGGCCAGGTGATTATGTACATGCCCACATCAGAGGCCATCAAGAGGAGAGAAGTGGACATCGAAGAACTGGCGCTTTTTGAAAGTCTGGGCACCTGTTTCGGGCGGAAAGCTGTTTCATTCAGTCCTGAGCTGCGTGAAGAATGCAGGCATTACCGTTCAATGTAGTCCCTTTGTCACCTCTTCACCAGATAGGCATATTTCTTTCTGAATTCTTCGGAGTTCATACGTCCTGCCTTCGCCATACGTTTAAGGACAGGGGGATCGAAGTCCTCCTTTTCCAGTCGCAGCATGTATTCCCTGCCCACGATAAAAGGGTCGGACCGTGTGTCAACATATCTGACCCGCGTTTTGTTCGTCGCAGGGTCTATAATCGTCCTGAGGGGGATAGGTTTCATCTTTCCCTCGTAAAAAGAAATCATGACTCCCGAGTGCCCGCTCACAAGGTGTTTGACGGCACTGTATCCGAGGTTTCTCGTATATTCCGCGTCAAAGGGGATGGGGGCAGCTGCCCTCAGTTCATAGCCTATAGTTTTATGGACAATTTTCACGTTGATTCCCGTGGACAGAAGGTCCCTGTGCACAAAGTTCTGCATAAACCTTCCCAGCTGGATCTCTGAAATCCGCAGGAGCCCCCGCACCTCCTTTTCCAGAAACTCATAGGTGGCTAATTCCTTAATATCGATTTTCCCCGTGACCCCCTCTGCAATGACTGCAACCCCGTGGGAATATCCCTTTTGCAGCCGCTTGATAATGGCCCCCTCCAAAATATGTGCCACCTTCATGAATTTCAGTTTTTTTTCCCTGAACTCCTCCGGGATCAGGGTCAGGGTGGCGCCTGCTGCCTTGCCAATACCAAGGGCAAGGTGCCCGGTGTGCCTTCCCATGGTTGTAATAAAATACCATCTGCCCGTGGTACGTGCGTCCTCAATAATATTTTTTACAATTTCCGTGCCCCAGTGTCGCGCAGTTTCAAAGCCAAAGGTCGGGGCCCCGCCGGGTAAGGGAAGGTCGTTGTCTATTGTCTTGGGAACGTGCACAATTGCGATAGATCCCTTTGACCGTTTTTCTATTTCCCGCGCTACAAAGGATGTCCCGTCACCGCCGATCGTAATAAGGTAATCCAGTTTCAATGCCTTCAGCGCTTTTATCATGGCGCGGAAACTCCTGTCAGGATCATCAGGGAAATCTCTTGATATTCTCAGTATCGACCCTCCCCGGCTGTGAACAGGCCATGCGTTTTTATTGTTCAGTCTGATAACATGGCCCGCGTCACCGCGGAAGAGCCACTTAAAGCCGTCCAGAATTCCTGTGACGTTGATCCCTCTGTTTTCGGCCTCAACGGTCGCCGCGCTTATTACCCCATTGATTCCCGGTGCAGGGCCGCCGCCCACGACTATTCCAAGTTTTTTCCCCAAAGTTGTCCCTCCTGACGCGGTTTTTTCTGTCAGGAAAATTCCTGACCGGATTTTTTCCTTCCGGCATATCCGGGATAGAAATATCCTCGTAATAGACTACATTATTTTACCCCTTCACTGCATAAAAAAATCTCAGATTT
Source organism: Thermodesulfovibrionia bacterium (assembly GCA_041629615.1). GTDB lineage: Bacteria > Nitrospirota > Thermodesulfovibrionia > UBA6902 > UBA6902 > JBFKMY01. The sequence goes on from JBFKMY010000143.1 coordinate 5,189, forward strand.
TATAATACATGAATCGTCCTGAGATTATCACATAACCCGTGGTATTATACGCTGTAGAATCAGGCTGAACAGGAAAGGAAAATACAATGAGCATGGTCTGCCCGTCCTGGCTTTCATTCATTCTGTACAACCCCGTGAGGAAGACCTTTAGTAACAGGAGCAAAATCCTTCGTGAGTCGGGCATTGCGGAGGGGAGTGTTGTTATTGAAGCGGGCGCGGGCAACGGATTTTTAACAGAGGTACTTGCCGCCGTTGCAAAAAAGGTGATTGTTATCGAACTTCAGGAAGATATGGTAAGAAAGCTCAAAAAAAGGATTTCCGGACATGACGGCAATGTGGATATTCTCACCGGTGATATAGCATCCTGCAGCCTTGAGGCTGGCTTTGCTGATGTCTGCCTCCTCTACTATTCTTTTCACGAATTTTCTGATAAACCGGGTGCTGTGAGAAATATCGTCCGGGCTGTGAAGAGCAGAGGAATTATCTCTCTCTATGAACCTACGGTCGAGGTAGGGAAAAAAACCATGCAAAAGACTGTCGGGATGTTTGCGGACGCAGGATGTGAAAAGGAGATGGAGTTTACCACGATATTTACGCGGTTTGTACGGCTGAGGAAGGTGAATGAACAGGGATAAAAGCCCTGAGATTGAACATGCTGTTCAACCGTCCTGATGGGGTCAATAGTGAAGGATTCAAACACGCAGCTTCATTGTTATCTTGATGAATACTGGGAATTTGTATTAAAAAACAATCCCTCCTTTGCCACGTATATCGGGGACCACCGTTATAATGATGTACTTGAAGATCTTTCCCCCCGCTCCATTGCCTTGCAGACAGAATGGTATAAAGACCTTCTCGGGAAAACGGAAATGATTGACGCAGCAGGTCTGAATTCAGAAAACAGGGTAAACCATACTCTTCTGAAAGATACCCTGAATAATCATATCGGGATGTATGAATATATGGTCCATTATGTCCCGCTTAATCAGATGCAGGGGCCCCATATCGACTTTCCCCAGCTTATTGAATACCACCCCTTTCATACACAAAAGGACATTGATAATTATATTGCGCGGTTAAGAGCCTTTCCCCTCCAGATAGACCAGGTCATTGAACTCCTCGGCAATGGCATCACCAATAAATGTACG
>JBFKMY010000144.1:0-6334 GCA_041629615.1 Thermodesulfovibrionia bacterium
CATGTGCCTTAAAAGGGTATGTTGTTTTCGGGAATAAACAGATGCCGCCTTGATGAGATATTTTTCAAGGCCCTTGAAATGTTGCAGAACGAATATGGCGGATAAGATGATAAGCGCAGTGGATAATCTGACGTTAGTAGATACAAGAAAAGGCAAGATGTCCTTGAAAGTGACATGTGCCGACGGCTCTGTCAAGACCCTTCACAGCATATATGATCCGGTGGCTGAGGCCGGATCAATCGTTGATGCATTTCACTTTGACGGAAAGGGAATACTGGTAGTTTTAGGTCTGGGTCTGGGCTATCATGTCAGTGAACTTACGCGTACATATCCTGATGCTGAAATTCTCGTTATTGAGGCTGCTCACGCGATATATGATCTGGCCAGAGAACATGGACCTGAAGTGAAGGGCAGGGTGACATATATAACAGGCGTTTCTCCTGATACTGCTTTAAGCACAATAACGGAATATCAGCTAAAGAAAGGAATGGTGCGTCTTTCTGTATTTGCATTGTCTTCTGCTGTGTCCGCATTTCCGGACTATTATAAATCCCTGCTGGAGAAGCTCAACAGGACAGTAGCAATAGGCCTGTGGGACAGGCTCAGATATTCAAAGTTTCAAGGCGATAAAGTGAAAGTCCTTCTGATTGATACAGGATACTTTCTGGTGAGAGAGGCAGAGAAGGCATTGCAATCACTTGACCATGAGGTTTTGCGGGTTCCTGTGGGAAAGGGTACAAAGGGTGAAATGATTATTGCGCGTTTCATGGAAGCAATAGTACATTTCAGACCGGATTTTTTCCTTACGATGAATCATCTGGGATTTGACGAGGAAGGGGTGTTAACCGGTTTTTTTACGTCTATTGAAATGCCCGTTGCCTGCTGGTATGTTGATAGTCCCCGATTGATTGTTCAGGCATTTAATAAAAATGTTTCACCATGGACGTCTCTTTTTTTGTGGGACAAATCCTATAGAGAGGACATGGAATCAATGGGATTTGATGCAGTGAACCCTTTGCCGCTTGGGACGGATGAAAGTCTCTTTAAACCAGTGAGGGCCAGGAAATACAGAAAAATGCTGGGTAAATATGTCTGTCATGCAGGTTTCGTAGGAAACTCCATGGTTGATCCGGTCAATGAATGGATGGGAAAAGTTAAGGCGGGTCTTCATACAATCATCAACGATGCTGCTGATGAGATTGCCCATTCCGGAAAATCACGGGGAGAAATTATGAGCGTGATCCCTGTAAAGGAGAGAGAGAAGCTTAAAGGACTCAGTGAAAAAGAAAAAATGGATTTTGAGGCCGCTGTCTTATGGAAGGCCACGCTCCATTACCGGCTCTCCTGTATTAAGGAGCTGGAGGACTTTGGGCTGAGCATTTACGGGGACCATGGATGGGCAGGTCTTATCAATGCAAAAAAAACAGGGCTGTTCCCTCCTCTGAATTATTACAGGGAACTGCCCTTTTTTTATAATGCCTGTGTAATAAATTTTAACGCAACCAGCCGGCAGATGACAGAAGCGGTAAATCAGAGGGTCTTTGATGTCCCTGCATGCGGTGCTTTTTTGCTTACTGACCATCAGGATTCCCTGAACGAACTCTTTCATGTCGGAACGGAGATTATTACCTATAAGCAGAAGGAGGAAATAGCGGATATTGCTGCCTACTATCTCAGACATGCAGGGCAGAGAGAGGCTGTTGCTGTCAGGGGGAGAGAACGGGTACTGAAAGATCATACCTACAGGCATCGATTAAGGTCCATGATTCAAAACATGAGAAGGCGATACGGCAGATCATGAATTAAAACAGGATTATTGTTTTCAGAAAGCATTTCTGGGGAGGGCATATACGATGGAGTCAATAAAGAACGGCTGCGATAAAAAGGGGAATGAAGAACATGTTGGCGAACTTAAGGCCTTTGTTGATAAACAGGAGGAGATAGCCGGACAACTCTCGATTTTGGCCGGGAAAACAGGGGACGTCTGCGCGGCAGTGGAAAGGTTTATCAGCAGTATCAAGGGTGATCATAAGCCGTCAGGGATATTGGTGAAGACAGGTGAGCTGTGCTATGAGATGGGTCTTTTTGAGAATGCCGGGTATTTCTTTGAGAAAGCTGCTGCACTGGACACGGACAACCCGGAAGCATTCAATAATCTCGGTGTACTTCACTGCCGGAAAGGGGACCTTGAAACAGCGAGGGGGTTGTTTGAAAAGGCGCTGGAGCTTGACCCTGATAACACCGATGCGAGGAAGAATGTACATCTTCTGGATGAAAGTTTTTGTCAATCCGCAGGAGATAATCATAATGGAACGGATGAAAAAGACGAATTGCTGGGCATGAAATCATACTGGGACGCCTGTGCTGAAGAAAACGCCATGAGGCATATAGCATGCGACGACTGGCAGAGCGAGGAGGTCTTTAACGTATGCGGTGAGAGGGACCTCATGAATCTTTTGCATAATCTCGACGAAGATAGTATTAATTCCGCACACAGCCGGGTGCTTGAAATCGGATGCGGCATCGGAAGAATGCTTAAGCCTTTTGCCCTCAGATATCCGGACCTGAAGTTTATTGGTGTTGATGTCTCTGAAGAGATGATCAGAAAGGGACAGATGAGACTTAAGGGCATCGGAAATATTCAACTCTTGCGGACCAGCGGTAAAGACCTTGATGTATTTGAAGATGATTATTTTAACCTGATATACAGCTATATCGTATTTCAGCACATACCGCGCAAGTTTGTACATAATTACTTTAAGGAAATTAAGCGCGTTCTTGCAAAAGACGGCCTTTTCATATTTCAGATGCCTCTCCCCCCCGGGCATATGGCGATGACTGAACCGCCTGATACAGACTTCAGGACATTGCGCTGTTATTCATTTGAAGAAATCAGGTCAATGTGCGGCTCGAATGACCTTCAGATAATGAAAACAGTTCCCATTGGACGGCATGAAAATTATGCGGTATCATCTGCATGGTATACTGCCAGGAAAATATAGAACAACAGGGAATGCGTGATAAGGATTCACGGTGCACCTGTTCCCTGTACGTCAATAAATTGACTTTTATAAGGCAACGGAAGTAATAGGTGCAGAAACCTGTACTGCTAAGAATATTCATTTAATCAAGCACTTACACCCCTTAAATAATTTGTGCAAGCCCCTGCAATAGTGGCAAGGGATTTGCTTATTACACGGCAGGGATTAATGTATGAAGGAATTGGAGCGTGAGAAACGACGGGATGATTTTTAAAAAAAATATTGCCATCCTCAGAGAGGCGGACCGGGAACTGGCAAACGCTCTCCTGAACGAAAAGGGCAGGGGAGACCTGAAAATGATGTATGCAAAAACCGGCGTTCCTTCATTGCAGGTACGTGATATCAGTCTTCATAGTCTTTACGATCCCGTCAAGGAGGCAAAAGCATGGGTCCATTATTATGCACGGGAAATTATGGAGCAGGGCCCATTATACGTCTTCGGCTTTGGACTCGGGTATCATGTCCTGGAACTCTGCAAAGTAACACACAGGCACATCACTGTTTTTGTACCGGGCTGCTCCCTTTTAAGGAAGGCACTTGAAACACTTGACCTGACGGCAATACTCTCACGGGTCAGAATAATAACCGATGGCAGGGTACCGTCCGATGAGGAGAACAGTACACTTTTACTGCATAAGCCTTCTGTAAATCTCGACCGGAATTATTTTGATCTCATAAAAAAGGGACTGAAATCCCGTGAGGGAGTACGCGAGGGGGTCACAAGAGACAGGGTGCAGGATGTAATACAGAACGGATTAAGAATTCTTGTTGTAAGTCCCCTCTATGGGGGCTCCCTTCCCATCGCACGGTACTGTTCCTCTGCACTTATCAAAATGGGCCACAGGGTGCAATTGATGGACAACAGCCGTTTTCATGATGCTCTTTTTTTTGCAAAGGACATTGCGGCAAACAGGCAGCAATATAACAGGCTTATGAATCACCTTTCCGCATTTATTTCAGAAGCGGTCATCGGAATCTCTGAGTCATTTAAACCAGATCTTGTTCTTGCCCTTGCACAGGCGCCGTTGACACCTGAATGCCTTCATATCATTCGCGAGCAAAAAGTAACGACAGCATACTGGTTTGTGGAGGACTTCAGGTTTATGGGGTACTGGGAGAAAATTGCCCCTTCCTATGACCACTTTTTTACTATTCAGAAAGATATGTTCTTTGCTGAACTGGAAAGGGCTGGCATACGTAACTATCACTATCTTCCTGTGGCGGCAAGCCCTGACGTCCATCACCCGGTCCGGTTGTCGGAAGACGAAAGAAGATATTATGGCAGTGATGTCTCCTTTGTCGGGGCCGGATATTACAACAGACGGCATTTTCTGGAAGGCCTGCTCGATTTCGATTTCAAGATATGGGGGACGGACTGGGACATGCACTCAGCGCTTGCAGCATGTATTCAGAGAGGTGGCGAAAGGATCGGGAGTGAAGAAATAGTCAATATTTTTAATGCAACGGGCATCAATATCAATCTCCATTCATCAACATATCATAAGGGGATCAATCCCTTCGGGGATTTTGTCAACCCGAGAACATTTGAAATTATTGCTTCCGGCGGCTTCCAGCTGGTTGACAGACGGCCCCCTCTGGAAGAATTGTTTGAAGCAGGGAAAGAGCTCGTTGTATTTACTGATCTCAATGACCTGCGCAGCAAGATCAGATACTATCTTGATAATCCTGAAGAAAGGGATCGGATAATTGAGCGGGGAAGACAAAGGATATTACGGGAGCATACATACGAAAACAGGATGCAGGAGATGCTGGAGATAATTGCAGGAAAGGGATTTGAAAACCCTCTCTGGCCTGAAGAGGGTGAAGATGTAAAACGCCTGATTGAAGAATCAGGAGAAGACTCCGAGCTGGGACGGTATTTGTCCCGCTTTTCCGGCAAGGGAAAAATTACCCTCTCTGATATCACCGAAGCAATAGCAAAAGAGGAGGGAAATATTTCTGAAACAGAGGGTTTATTTATGGCGATGAGTGAGTTCATACGCTGATTTATCATGAAGGAAATATTGATCATAAACCTCACACGGATGGGTGATCTCCTGCAGACTACACCTTTAATGGCAGGTCTTAAAGAGATATATGAGGGGTCACGAATCACGCTGCTGGTTAACGCGGCATTTACCGAAATTTGCAGGGGGATACCCTTTATTGATGATCTTATTGTTTTTGATATGAAGGAATACCGCAGGAGGCTCATCGAGAAGGAGTATTCACTGGTTGAAAATTACCGGTTTCTGGAGGACCTTATACGTCACATCAACGCCAGGGAATATGACCTCGCGATAAATATAACTCATTCGCCGATCAGTGCAATCCTGACGTCTTTTATCAAAACCAAGGAGATAAGAGGATTCACTATAGACAGGGACGGACACAGAGTGATAAAGCATCCCTGGATGCGCTATTTTTTTAATGTCATTCCCAACAGAATGTATAATCCCTTTCATATTGTGGACATATATCTGAAAACGGGCGATGTAAGACCGCATAGCGGGGGATTACTGTACGCTGCTCCCGATGAGGACAAAAACAGCGCTCTGTTGCTGCTGGAAAGACAGGGGATCAAAGAAGGTGACATGCTCGTAGGATTTCATCTTGGTGCAAGCAAGGGAGAGAAGACCTGGCCCGTATCGTCTTATGCAGAACTCGCTGATATGATTACCGGGCGTTATGGCGCAACGGTCCTGCTCTTCGGCTCTGCAGGAGAAGCAGAACTGGCTGAACAATTTGCACTGCATGCACGGGGTGCCCCCGTAAATTATGTGGGGAAGACCAGCATCGGTGAACTCGCTGCCATGATCGGCAAGTGCAGGCTTTTTATAAGCAATGATACAGGGCCGCTGCATATCGCCACGTCGGCAGGGACACAGGTGATTGACATATCAACGGCAAATGTCCATTTTATGGAAACAGGGCCATATGGCGAAGGTCATTATGTGTTGCAGGCGGATTTACCCTGCGTTCCATGCGGCTTTGACGTGCAATGCAATGACAGGGTATGCAAGTCGATCATTAAACCTGAACATGTATTCGAAGTGGTAATGACAGCCCTGGAAGGGCGCGTGACACCGTCCCTGTGTAATGCGTCAGCATGGAAGGGCGTACAGGTGTACAGGTCACAATTCAGAGATGACGGATATCTGGGGTTTGATCCCCTTGTCCGGCATCCTCTCAGCAAAGAAATATTGTACCGCATTCTCTACAGAAGCGTATGGAATATGGGTGCTGCTCCTTTAAACGGGAATGTGCGTATACAGTATGAAAACATCTGCAGG
>JBFKMY010000145.1:0-6263 GCA_041629615.1 Thermodesulfovibrionia bacterium
ACATTGATGTCCCCGTTTTTGATTCAATCGATACGATCACAGAGGAAAACAACATACGGTACTCCTTCAGCAATACATTGAAAGGACTTACCGCATCCAGTTTAAATGCCAAATTCATCCTCTCACAAAGCTACAGCCTCCTTGATACCGATGAGCCGTTTTCCCCTTTGCTTGCAGAGACCACACTATCATTCAACGGTCTGAATTTAAGTATCAATGCATCATATGATGTCGATGACAGTATATTAACAGAGTTCATCGGCTCTGTTAAATTGAACGGCAAAACAGGATTTATTGGTGTCGGAAAAAACCTGAGGCGCTCTACCGAGCTTGACCAGTATACATTCATAGCAGGACTTAACAATCCAATAAAAATAATGAGCAGGTCCCTTCCAATATCGCTTCGCGGCACATTATGGTACGACGTCAATAGTAAAGATATACAGCAAATGAATGTTACCTCATTGTATGACAGTCAATGCTGGGGCCTCATGGCTTCTTTTACAAGAAAGACAGATGAGTACCAGATAGTTCTGGGTTTTCAGTTCAAGGGACTTGGAACAGCCCGCTTTGGATTCCCGGACATACCAATCGTTTTTTCAGATACTCAGGGCTCAAGCTTGATTGTGGACCCAAACAGCAGTGATGAATACAAGGGGCCGTCTTTTTAATATGATTGTTATTACTGCCAAACATTTTACTTCATTTTTAAGGGATCTGTTTAATAGCAGACAAATTATATTCGAACTCACTAAAAAAGACTTCAGCTCCATGTACCTCGGGTCGTATCTGGGGATCGCATGGGCCTTTCTTAACCCTGTTATTTCCATATTCATATTCTGGTTTGTTTTTCAGGTCGGATTTAAATCTACTCCGGTGGACAACTTCCCGTTTATATTATGGCTGATATCCGGCATGATACCGTGGTTCTTTTTTGCAGGCAGTATATCCGCAGCAACAGGGTGTATTCTGGAAAAAAAATATCTTGTCCAGAAAGTTGTTTTTCGCGTAAGCATTCTCCCCATAATTAAAATTCTATCAGCACTGTTTGTCCATCTTTTTTTTGTCTGTCTGTTGATGTTAATATTTATGGCCTACGGCCATACCCCTACGTATTACTCCCTCCAGATTTTATATTATCTCTTCGCAATGCTCGTTTTAGTTCTGGGATTGTCATGGATCAGTTCCGCCCTGGTCATATTTTTCAAGGATACAGCACATATAATTGCCATGTTTCTTCAGTTCGGCTTCTGGTTAACACCAGTTTTCTGGTCTCTCAAAATGATCCCTGAAAAATATCATGCAATTATTAAATTAAATCCTGTTTATTATATAATTGAGGGGTACAGGGATTCTTTTATCTATAAAACGTGGTTTTGGGAGCACTGGGCACTAACCATATATTTCTGGATTCTCACATCAATAATTTTTATTGCCGGCGCTGTGCTTTTTAGAAGATTAAGGCCGCATTTTGCCGATGTACTCTGATTATGTCAATTCTGCAATATTAGGATATACAAAATAATTTCTTAAAGGCTGAAGTGGATTCTAATACAAAGAATACGGACACATTCCATGCTGTATCACGTCATGCACAGCAGACATCAGAGCAGGCAACGTGCATACAGGTTCAAAACCTCTCCAAAGTATACAGGCTATATAACAACTCTCTTGACAGACTTAAAGAATCACTCCTTCCGTCAGCAAAAAAATATCACAGAGATTTTTACGCCTTACGTAACGTCAGCTGTGAGGTGAAGGCCGGAGAGTCCATCGGAATAATCGGCAGAAACGGTTCAGGAAAATCAACACTGCTCAAAATTATCACGGGGATACTCACCCCTTCAGGCGGCACGGTATCAGTAACGGGAAAGGTATCCGCTCTCCTTGAGCTGGGTGCGGGGTTCGATCCTGAACTGACCGGCATTGAAAACATATATTTCAATGGGACCATCACCGGCAATACCAAAAATGATATCGACGCCCGGATTGATGCTATCCTGTCTTTTGCAGACATTGGCGAGTATGTTTATCAACCGGTCAAAACATATTCAAGCGGGATGTTTTTAAGGCTTGCATTTGCAGCAGCAATAAATGTTAATCCTGATATCCTTATTATTGACGAGGCGTTGAGTGTTGGTGATGTTTTTTTTCAGCAAAAATGTTTCACCGCCATCAGGGAAGTCATCGCAAACGGGACGACCTGTCTGTTTGTTTCTCATGACGCTGCTGTTGTAATGAACACCTGTACCCGGTCCATCCTTCTGGAAAATGGGGAGATAGACTTCGATGGACCTCCGGAAGAAGCAGTGGGAAGATACTATAGCAAAATCGGTTCACGCTCCCCGTCTGCGGCCGTTGTACCAGACAAAGGGACGGACGGTCACTTTGAGGAGCACAGTAGCACTTCTGCTGATGATATACTCAATCACGATATTTTAAAGTCCGGAAATTACAGGCGTGACGGCAAACAGGCGCTTGAAATTCTGGCTGCCCGGATTATGGATCGGAATGATTTTGACACCATGCAGGGGGAAATGCTTCACCCGTTATATTTTCATCTATTGTTAAAGGCACATGAGGACATACAAACTCCAACAGCTGCCATTCAGATGTATGACAGATTCGGGACTCTAGTCTTTGCTGCAGGGACCCAGCAATTAAGCTATACTCTTCCCTCTCTCACCATGGGTGAAAGACTTATCGTAAAATTTGAATTAACATTAAGTATGCAGGCAGGGGAATATACGTTTGAACTTATAGCCGGCGAACCTTCTCCTGAGGGCCCCAACATAGGCTTCATACACGACAAGTATTTTATGCTGGGGCCGATAAAAGTGACCTTTGATTACGGGCATAAAACGGCTCCTTTTTACGGGATTGCACAATTACCGATGAAGGTATATGGCGAAAAGGTCCGGAATTAACGGTATGCCCGGGGATACAGCCGTGCTCGATGTTCCATAAAATACCATGACTATTACGTGCTGGTGCGGAAATACAGAATTAAATACTTTTTCGCAGGATTATATGCAATGTGCAAAGTGCCATACATTAATCTCGCGTCAGAAACCGTCGCATCATATTAATCACATAACTGATGACAGCATGGCTTTCTATAGTAAAAATTACTGGTTTTCCCATCAGGAAAACATGGGACTGCCCAATCTGTTGTCCCGAGCCCGCTCTGATCTTCCTGAACGCTGCATTTACTGGATGAGTACCCTCTTGAACTATAAACTTCCTCCCTCACGCGTTCTGGAAGTGGGATGTGGACATGGCGGATTCGTTGCCCTTCTCCAGTGGGCCGGTTTTGATGCCACAGGGCTCGAACTCAGTCCCTGGGTCGTTGATTTTGCAGGAAAGAACTTTTCAATACCTGTGCTTTTCGGATCGCTTGAAGATCAGCATTTTGAAAGAGACTCCTTTGACGTGATCGTTCTCATGGATGTAATGGAACATCTGATCGATCCGGCCACAACCATTGCCCGTTGTTTAACACTGCTCAAACCTGAGGGAATCCTGTTAATCCAGACCCCCTGTTTTTCTGAAAATGCAAGCTACGATCAGATGGTAAAAGAAAAAAGCAGATTTCTTTCTCATTTAAAAAAGGATGAGCATCTTTATTTGTTCAGCAGACAGGGGATAGAGCTATTTTTCCAGAAATTAGAGGCCCCCTATATTGCATTTGAACAGCCTATTTTCTCACATTATGACATGTTCTTTATTGTGAGCAAAAAGCCTGTTATTGCGCATAGTCCTGAAGAGAGAGAACAGGCGTTAACGGCAACACCGGGTGGACGCTTAATATTAGCCATGCTTGATATGCATGACGACTATAATTCTCTGAAAGCAAAATACGAGAAGGCTGAAACTGACAGAGCAGCGAGATGGGAGCAGATTGATGAGTTATCGAAGCTGCTCAAAGATTCCGAGGCGGACAGGCACGCGCGGCTCGGTCAGATTGATGAGCTTTCGAAGCTGCTCAAGGATTCCGAGACTGACAGAGACGCAAGGATGGAGCAGATCAATGGACTTTCACGCCTTCTCAATGATTCCGAGACAGACAGGGATGCAAGGCTGATGCAGATTGATGAGCTTTCCAGGCTCCTCGGAATTTCCGAAGCCGACAGAGAAGCACGCTTGCATCAGATTAATGAGCTTTCGACGATAATCAAGGATTCCGAAGCTGACAGAGATGCAAGGCTGCGGCAGATTGAAGATCTTTCGATGGCAATTAAGGATTCCGAAGCAGACAGGGATGCGGGATTGCAGCAGATAAATATACTGAGGAGCAAAATAGAACGGATCGAATCAAGCATGTTGTACACCCTGTTGAAGAAGATCAGGCTGATAAAATGAACATAGCAGTTGATGTCACACCTATATTGCCCGGCGGTGAATGCGGCGGGGCAGAGCATGTTGTATATGCACTCCTGAAGGGCCTTGGGGAAAGGGCCCTTTCAGACAGGTTTATTTTACTTACCGCTTCCTACAATAATGAGATATTCAGGCAATTCGACAAATACGGGATGAAGAGAATATGTATACTGCAGGATGTATCAAGAAATAATGCCTCTTTGTGGAGATCACTCGTTGAAAAATTAAAAATGAGGCTCTCATCCCATATCGGCAGCGGGATCCTGAAGAAAAATAACGTATCACTGCTTTTTTGCCCGATGACTGCTATCACCTACCATGAAATTGGCATCCCGACGGTTTCGCTGATTCATGATCTGCAGCATATGTATTATCCCTCTTTTTTTACCCGTGAGGAGTTGGTACACAGGACTCATTTTTATAAAACATTATCAAAAAAGGTTGATCATGTCATTTGTGTATCAGAATTTACAAAACAAAGCGTTCTCGATAAATTAAATATACCGGAAGAAAGGGTGTCTGTAATTTACAATTGTATTCATGATAGATTACACGTCCCTTCATCCGCTGTTAATGAATCAGTCCTGAAGAGACGCGGATTAAACAACATACCCTACTGTATTTATCCGGCAAATTTATGGCCCCACAAAAATCATACCATGCTGCTCGTTGCATTTAACATGTTTTCAAAAAAATATCCTGACTACAATCTCCATCTGATATTTACCGGAGCAGCACTGAAGTATTCAGAGTCCATGTGTGATTCAGTTAAACAAATGGGACTTGAAGACCGTGTACATCTATTGGGATATCTGGATGAAGAAGAAATGTCTGTAATCTGGCAAGGTGCGCACTTTCTCGTCTATCCCAGTCTGTTTGAAGGCTTTGGAATTCCTCTTATTGAGGCCATGCAGTACAATAAACCCATAGCAGCCAGCAATGCAGCAAGTATTCCTGAAGTTGCAGGTGATGCGGCGATCTATTTTGACCCAAAAAAACCAGACGAGATTGTTGACAGCATGTACGGGATGATGGAAGATAAAGAGCGCTATAATTCACTGGTCAAGCACGGGCAGAGACAGGTGGATAAATTTCACTATGATGATATGATTAATAAATATATTTCCGTTTTACACAAGGCAGCACACGTGAAAGACAGTGACAATAGTTTTGAAGTATCCGGCATCTATAATGATGGCTGGGCAGGACGTCTCTTGCATATTACCTACCGCACATCAGGGAGAAAAAATTATTTTGTTCTTGAAGGGTATATTCCTGAATCCCATCCAGGGAGCAGAATGCATATTAAATTAATATTCCCAAATGGCAGGTCAAAAAAATACAGTTTCAGCAAAAATGATGCATTACGGATTAAGGAAAAACTTCCCTCTCCTTCAGGTACGCTCACATTAAAAATATCAGGAGGATTTGTCCCCTGTCAATGCAGTCCTGATACTGACGATTCAAGAACACTCACCTTTATGCCGGGGGAAGTATCTATTGCTGATGAAGAATCAGGAGAGAAGCTTTATGATTTCACCCATTCATGACAAGAAGCCCTTCTTTACCATAATTACGCCTTCATTTAACCAGGGTGCCTATATCGGTCGCACAATAGAGAGTGTACTCTCACAAAGTTTCAATGACTTTGAATATCTCATTTTTGACGGTGGCAGCAATGACGACACCATGGACATTCTCAAATCGTACAGTGACCGGATTTCATGGAAGTCTGAACACGACAGGGGACAGGCCCATGCGGTCAACAAAGGGTTAACCGGGGCTCAGGGTGAAGTAATTGGATGGCTAAATTCCGACGATATTTATTACCCCGGAGCATTAAAGGCGGTGAATGATTCCTTTTTACAACATCCCGATATTGA
>JBFKMY010000146.1:0-6251 GCA_041629615.1 Thermodesulfovibrionia bacterium
AGATCAGCTCCTTTCAGAATAATGCCGAGTGCTTTCTTGCACTGAAGCAGGGAAAAGTCGACGCATATATACAGGATGGCCCGATCATAGCCGGTGTTGCCGGAGCAGAAGGTGTTGACTACGAGCCTGTAGGCCCCATCTTCAGCCCCGGACTCTATGGCATCGGGACCCCGCCGAATGACAGCAAGTGGAGGGACACGGCAAGCTTTGCCCTGCAGGACCTGCTCGCAAACGGGACGTACGAGAAGATCTACCAGAAATGGTTCGGACCAAACGGAATTGCCCCGCTGCCGACAAATGCCCGACCGAGATTGCCTGAAGATATCTTCGGAGACCGGAACCAGTTTGTCTGGCCTAACTAAATTTTTTCATATGGGGATGCCCCAGGCATCCCCATTTACTTTATCCCCTTTATTTTGAGAAGCACCGGGAACTTTCATAAGTTGATGTTTTGCAGTTTTTTTTCAGAATAGATGAGAGAATGCGCTACAGTGTCATATGTGTGAAGGAGTATAAAATGAACGCATTTGAAAGGAAATTATCTGATTCTGATTCTTATCCTCTCAGGGCAGAGGATATTTCTACCCTTCAGGTAAATATGGGATACAAGTGTAATCTGCGGTGCACGCACTGTCATGTTGAGGCCTCCCCTGACAGACGAGAAGAGATGTCCTCATCCACCACAGACAGGGTAATAGATATAATTAAAAAACATGAAGAAATAAAGACCATTGATATTACGGGCGGATCGCCGGAGCTTAATCCCAATTATAAACGCCTTGTGACGGCAGCCTCTGAAATGGGCCGAAACATAATAGTTCGCTCCAACCTTTCCATCATAAAAGAACCGGGCATGGAAGATGTTCCCGCTTTCTGGGCTGAAAACCGGGTGAAAGTCGTAGCGTCCATGCCCTGCTATACTGCTGACGGCGTTGACGGACAGAGGGGGACAGGAACGTATGACAAAATCATCTCCGTGCTAAAGCAGCTCAACAGCCTTGGCTATGGCAGGGACGGCAGCGGACTGGAAATCGATCTTATGTTCAACCCCGCAAAGTCCGGGCTCGCTCCTGACCAGAAGATGCTGGAGAACGCATATAAACAGAAGCTGATGGAAATGCATGGCATTACCTTTAATCGCCTCATCGCGTTGAGCAACATGCCCATAGGCAGGCTTGCAAAATCAATGAGCGAGACCAAAAAAACGGAATATCTGCATCAGCTTGAAGAAAATTATAATCCTGAAACAGTCGGTAATCTGATGTGCAGACACATACTAAGCGTCGCCCCTGACGGCAGTCTTCATGACTGTGATTTCTGGCAGGTCCTGAAACTCTCCGTGAAAGACCGACACGCAAATAATGTAGAGACCTTTAATTATGAATCACTCAGCAAAAGAGAGATCCTGACTGCTCCTCTTTGCTTTCTGTGCACTGCAGGAGCGGGTGCAAGCTGCAGCGGTGCTTTGACATAAATAAGTTATTAATGAATAAAAGGCCAAACAGGATATGTTAAAAAAGAGAACGCACCCCAAGGGAGCATCAGCTGATGGACACCCCGGAAATACCGATGAACCGGCAGTCAGCAAGCTTGACAGCAAAAGGGAATAAGTGCAGGCAGTTATCAGCAGTCAGCTTTCCGCTTAAAGATGAAAGACGTATCTCTTCATTCGAAATGACAATGTTTGCAGCACAATCAATCGGAAATGGGAACGGATTATCCTGCAATATAACATGTGCGAGGAGCAGGAGGAATAACCTGCATCCTCACTATTTTAAAACATACCGATAAACTATCGGAAACTAGACTCCTCAAGTGCCCCCATAGCCTATGGTAACTTTCCCTCCCTCAACAATAACCGGCACCTTGCGGGCTCCGCCGGAATATTTCAGCATATCCTCTAATTTTGCAGTGTCTGACTTTACATCAAAGTATTCTGCGGTATCTCCATAAGCTGACCTAGCCTTATCAGTATATGGTCAGCCTGCCTTTCCATAAATTAAGACCTTGTCCGTCATGAAAGCACCTCCCAATTAAATATTAATGATGAGCAATTTCAAAGTGAATGTTACTTGATTATACCTTATGTGAACAGGCTTTCGTACATGCGTGAGGCAGGAATAAAATCCGTTATCGGCCCCGTAAGCAATTACGATAAAGTGAGAAAAGAAACCGCCCTGTTCCTTCCGGTTCCAGTATTGCTGTATGCGCTGATGATTCCTGTTAAATTATTTTTATATGATCAGATGCTCTCGGGGAAGCCTTTGACAGCTTCATGTCGGTTTTATCAGGCGCTGAATCCGGGCAATGATCTCACTTGTTGATATGCCCTCGACAAAAGGTATGGTCCGTACGTCTTTGACAATATCATTTCCTACCACATCTTCTACGTTCCAGTCAGCACCCTTGACAAGAATATCAGGCTGCACCTCTTTGATAAGATCATAGGGAGTATCTTCATTGAAGAGAACCACGTAGTCAACCGGGGACAGTGCGGCAAGGACCTCAGCCCGCTGATCTTCCGGGATCACGGGACGGCCGGGCTTTATGCCTGAAACCGACCTGTCCGAGTTAAGCCCGATGACAAGGATGTCCCCCATTTTTTTTGCTTCATTGAGGGAGCGGACATGCCCGACATGGATAATATCAAAACAGCCGTTGGTAAAGACAATCTTCCTGCCTTCATCTTTAAGCTTCCGGATGATTGCAGGCATCTGTGATCTGTCTGTAATTTTATGCATGTGTGTATCTATAGTAAATATAATCTTAAGTTAATTCAACAAGTTGTAAAATTGACTAATTTAAGACCGCGATTTACAATTTACCATGTTTGGCAGTCAGTTCGGACATATATGTGATAAGCCCCTTGCAGCGCTGGCAAAAAAAATCACGCTCCATCCAAATATAATAACGACCATCGGTTTTATTCTGACAATCTTTGCTGCCTTTATCCTGTCACAGCATCTATTCTGGGGCGGTTTATTGATACTGTTCTCCGGATTCTTTGATATGCTTGACGGCGTTGTGGCAAGGACACACAAGAGGACCTCTCAATTCGGCGCCTTCCTTGACTCGGTCCTCGACAGATATTCCGATTCATTTCTCTTTTTTGGACTGGCCTGGTATTTCTTTGAGGCACATTCTTTGACAGGAGTATTTCTCAGTCTCTTTACCATGGTCGGAGCGCTGTTAGTCAGTTATACAAGGGCAAGGGCCGAAGGGCTTGGTCAGGAGTGCAACGTTGGTCTCATGGAGAGACCGGAGCGTATTGTGCTCATGGCATTCGGGGCTCTCACCGGATGGATAATCCCCATAATGTGGTTACTGCTCATACTTACTCATGTGACGGTAATACAAAGGATATATCACGTGTGGAAGGTGATGAAGGAATAAGCTTGATAAGCTGTTACACGACCAGCTTTCTCAAAGTACTCCAACGGACCCTGAGCGAAAGCAGAAGTCTCTAGTGTCGTATCAAGTGTAAAGAGTCATTCCGGCTTGTCCGGAATCAAAGAGGAGTAAGATTCCCGACGTAGCGGGAATGACAAATCAATCAACCCGACACTACAAGGTTGACGTGACACTAGGGCCATTGATATTAAGATGCTTGAAGAAGATATGAAGGAACGAAAAGTTCCTCTCAAATATTTGATAGACATTATTGAGCGGGAAAAAAAGATTGATGAGGGAAGGGAAGTATTAATATTATCTGAAGAATTGACTTGCTTATATGATATTTAAAGTATATACTAACAATATAGACTAATAATGGGGGTTAGAAATGAAATCAGCAAAGATATTCAAGAACGGCCAGAGCCAGGCAGTCCGGCTCCCTAAAGAGTGCAGGTTTGATGATGACCATGTACTGGTAAAGAAATCCGGCAATGTCATCATGTTAATACCCGAAAAAGAATCATGGGATTCACTCGTAAAAAGCCTTGACCGGTTTTCCGACGACTTTATGTCCGAAAGGCTCCAACCCGCGGTTCAGAAAAGAGAAGGCCTTTGATGAAGTTCATGCTTGATACAAATATATGTATCTATATGATCAAGCAGAAGCCTGTTAAAGTATTGAAGCGTTTCACTCAGTATTCACCGGGAGATATCCTCATATCCTCAGTAACGATCGCGGAACTTCGTTATGGAGTGGAAAAAAGCCTGTATGTACAGCAGAATCACGATGCATTAAGCGGATTTATCGTTCCGCTTGAAATCGCCGTTTTTGATGAAAAGGCCGCGGAAGAGTACGGCAAAGTAAGGGCTCAGCTTGAAAAGAAGGGACAGCCGATAGGCTCTATGGATATGCTTATAGGCGCTCACGCACTCAGTCTCGGGGTAGCACTTGTAACAAATAATACAAAAGAATTCAGAAGAATCAATGGACTAAAGGTTGAAAACTGGACGAAGTGAGTCTGGTTCTCTATGCAAAGCGAAGCCTTCTATCAGCCTCAGGAGGGCTTTATTTATTACATGTCTATTTAATGGATGCTTACAACACAATTCCTGGATGATTTTGACCACACAATCAGAAGAATTTTCACATATCCTTCTTGCCAGTACAGAGAGAGGAAGTTCTTCGTCGCTCTCAGTCTGAAGGCTGACATTTGACAACTATATTTCAAAACTCAATCCCTTTCCGTGCCATGATTCCATTGTTCGCGGGATGTTTGATCATCTTCATGTCCGTTACATAATCAGCAAGATCAATTAACTCACGGGGCGCCCCCCTGCCGGTAAAGACTATCTCAAGTGCCTCCGGTTTGTCCTTCAATATCCTCTTTAAATCAGATGTTGTGGCATATCCGTTTTTTAAAACATTGTTAAATTCTTCCATCACGACCAGATCATATTTACCGCTCTTTATATTATCCAGAGATACAGCAATCGCTTCCTTTATGGACTTTTTCAGATCAGACACTTTGACCGACGCATCAAATAGCGGTGAGGTCTGGTCCCTGAATTTAATGACGCTTACGCCGGCCTGCCGCGCAATTTTAATCTCACCCGAATTGCGCACGCCGCTTTTAAGAAACTGCAATATCAGTACACGTTTGCCGTGTCCTGCAGCCCTGATGGCCAGTCCAAATGCAGCGGTTGTTTTCCCTTTGCCGCTGCCTGTATATACGTGTATAAGCCCTTTCGCCATTTTATAACACTACAATCAGCTGCATGCTGTCAGCTTTTTAATGTTTTCTTCTGAATGCTCATGCCGGTGAGAAGCTGTTTTTTCGTGATACATATTGTATAGTGCAATTCATATTTAATTCAAGAAGCATTGATTTTTTTATTGAAATTTAAAGCAGTTATCCCCCATATTGCAAATCCTCGCCTTCTGCAGACCGGTCTGCGATGCAGAAAAATTGAATTAATAATTAAATAGTTAATGTTTTGTAAGTGAGTCATTAATTATTCTTATAGTTTAATGAACTGCAATGCGCTATAATTATATACAGGATAATACATCCTGATTCTTGTCTAACATTTGTAAAACATAAAAGCCTTTGTAAACAGCTATGATTTAAGCCATAGGTAACTTCTTGCAATAAGTCTTTAATTTTATGAATAGATCTCATCAAAAAGATCCTTTGCTTCACCTTTTAATAAAACCCCGACGTGCAATGAAAACATTTCCTTTATCCCGGTAAGGAGGTTCTATTATGACAGCTCGAGAAACAATTCTGAAGGCATTTGAGGGGGGCAAATCCGAACGTGTTCCTGTAACCCTCTTCGGCGGCGGAATGTGGAGTATCAAGGCATTTAGCACCACGTTCAAGGACCTGTCGATGGATGCTCAAAAAATGTCTGACATGCTTGTATCAATGTCGGGGAAGCTCCTCTGTGATATTGTGTATGCAGGATCAGGGTACAATAATTTTCATGCCTCAGCATTTGGAGGAGGTATCAAATTCAGGGAAATGGGTGCGCCCGATCTTGAGGAGTCTTTTATCTCATCGGAGGAGGACCTGCAAAAACTCGACCTCGGTAAACTCGACAGCAACGCAGTGATTGGCACGGTCATCAAAGCATTAAGAGACGCAAAGTCAAAGATAGGGAATGAGTATGTGGTTACCATGACAGCATGGGGCCCCTATACCCTGGCGGCAAGAATGGTTGGCGAAGAAACAATGATGAAGGCGACCTATAAAAAGCCTGACTTCGTGCACAGGGTAACTGATTTTGTGGCTGACCTGCTTATCCATTTATATGAGCCCCTTGTTTCCGACGGCACGCTGGACGTTATCAGTCTTGCC
>JBFKMY010000147.1:0-6187 GCA_041629615.1 Thermodesulfovibrionia bacterium
AATTCCTGTGCAATAAGCACGGTCATATCAGTGACCCTCCGGGAATGGCCGTCCGTCTCCCTGTCGCGCAAATCCAGTGCATAGGACCACCCTTCGATCGTCTCATCATAGGCGAGCAGGAGATCATTTCTTGACAGCCTGAGGTCATTCAGGAGTTCCAGCTTCTCAATAGCAAGCGCTGTCCGGGAACCTATCATCTCCAGAAATGCCATCAATTCTGCTTCTGGATTCACATGAGTGCGGTGAAACCATTCAAGGACACCCTTGACCTTCCCTTTTGAAATGAGAGGCACGGCAAAATAGGAAACAAAACCCTCTTTCTTAAAGTGCGCTGATTTCTCGAAACTCTGCGCATCATCCTTTAAAGTGGCAATATACAGGACCTGGCATTCCCGCGCTGCACGACCGGCATTGCCCTCTCCCACTTTTAGTTTTGTATATTTAAGAGCATCTGTACGAAAGCCCCTGCTTGCTGAATATTTCAGCCTCTGTGTTTTTTTATCGAGCATCAGCATGGCACATGCATCAATTCCCAGATGAGATGTTATATCATTCATTAAAAGTGTGCTTATCTCTGCAAAGTTAAAGGCATTACTTATCTTTTTTTCAAATGAATGCAAAACATTCATCCGCTCAAGTTGCCTTTTCAGTTGCTTCTGAGATATTTCACGTTCCTTGATTTCTGTCTGCATTTGCGTATTGGCTTTAAGAAGATCCGCTGTACGGGAACTTAACTCCTCTTTAATCACGGCCAGCTTTTCTGTAGATCTGTTAAAGAATCCGGCCAGTGACCCGAATTCGTCCTTGCGTGATTCATCCATCCTCAGGCTCAGATCTCCCGCAGAAAAACCCTCTGCGATACTGGCGAGTTCTCCTATCGGCCGGCTTATAGAACGGTAAATATGAAAGGCAATAATAAGTGCCGAGAGAAGCAATGGAACGAGTATGAATTCAATAATTTTTATAACAATGACTGATATCCGGGAATTCTTGTCAACAACAGCCCTCGTATCTTCAGCAAATTTTTCTACGTGATTGATTATGTGTTCCGATCTTACAATGAGTCTGCCTGCCTCCACCAATAACGCTTCATCACTGAGATTGACATAGTGTTCATAAAAGGGCTTCAGGCCCTGCTGAATCCTCTTCCATTCGGGATCGATTTCTTCAATAATTATTTTTTTTATATCGGGATTTTTCACCTCTGCCATTAACCGCCGGTGAATTGCATCAAAGCCCTTCATCCCTTCTATTTCCGTCCGCAGTGACGACGGCGTGCCTTCATTGATGATCACTTCATTCAGTCCCCTGAGCATCATCTGCAGATAGAGTGCCTGCCTGTCAAAATCATTTGCCAGTGACGCCCTGACTGTTATATAACTGTAGCCACAATGAATTATCGTACCTAATGCTATCAAAGCGGCAATAGAGATGAAATTGACAATTATTAATTTTTGCTTAATGGTCATGGCTTAATTCATATAAGGGAGTCATGATCATTCCATCTGAAATAATTCATGGATATCCCATGGTTCTCTGCTCATTCCGCAATAATGCTCCTCTTTTTATCGGGTCATCCTGATAATTCCTTAAGGAAAAGACTCAGGAAGTTTGTGGCAGAATGAGATAAAACCTTTTATTAAGGGAGGTTGCACTGCAGTGCTGACAAAAATCCATAATGACAGATGTCCGTGGGGATATCATGGAGTCCCCTGCGCGTTACGATGTCCACGCCCTCATCATCAGGGACAGACTACGGCATCAATCTGAGATAATTCAAATAATCTGTATATTCCTGAGGGGGATTTAAGAGTTCTACCCCGAGAGTGTCATGGGAATCATTCCTCTGCACTGTCCTTCTGATTCTTGCCGACAGATTGAATTCCTCTTTATACTCCTTAAGTAAAACTGTTATCCCGATATGCTCTTCACAGGGGATATAATGCTTCGTGGTAATGCACATGCCGGTGTCCGAACAATTGGTCGCTGTTCCGGCATGCTGGAAGTGGTCGCACAGAAACAGCACCTTTATGTCCGTAAATATTCTCTCATTTTTCCTTTTGTTTTTCACATTCCCGTCCTGACATACTATTATTTCTCTGATGTTACATCAGATGATTAAACCCTGAAGGTGAGTTAAAGCTTGAAGGAATGAATATTCCTGATCAAACGAAGGACCGCGTATTTTCTAAAAGCAGTTTCTGCGTTAAAACTTTTTCTCTTTCCCTAAACAATTACTAACGAATCATCACTCCCGAAAGAATTGGGCACATACCTGTCAGCATGCCAGTCATTCTCCCAGCGTGTATTATCAATGAGATACCTGAACCGGTATTCCCTGTTGCGGGGCAGTTTCAAGGTCAGTTTAAAATCACCGTTTTTCAGTTTAGTCATCTCTGCACCGGCCGCATTCCAGTTATTAAAATCACCGGCTACTGCGACCACCTGCGCACCCGTTGCAGCTTCTTTCGGTAACCTGAAGGTAATATTACATGAATCATCGGACTTGAGATACTGTTTTTTGATGCCCCCACCATTGGCTTGACTCACTGTCTTTTTCTGATGTTCTTTTTCGGGAGCACGTTTCACAACATTCAGCTCCTGTTTCTTTATCCGGGACGGGCCTGTTTTTTTTCCGGCCAACACTGTCCTCTCTGATTTACTCTTATATTTCTTTTTCATCGCTGACTCCTTTTCCTATTAATATCACTTCCGGACAGAATGAACAAAACAATGTCTTTCCATCAGTCCTGATATATTCTCCCCCCTGTTATTTTATATGTACAACAGCCATGTTGTACAGTTATAAAATCTTTGTACCGGATGATAATTCTTATCTAATTATTTTTATGACAGAGAAGTATACAAATTGAAGGAAACAATGTCAAGGCTCAGGCGTCTTTTTATTTGCGCTGATCACGGGCGCTGATGGAAGCCCGGGGCTGTTACCGGTATACGGTAATATAGTCAATATAGGATACAGACCTTTCCCCTGTATTGTCCGAATCGTTCATGATCGCAAGGCTGGCAATTGCAGGAGGGTCGTCGCCGAAGGCCTTACGGTAGTCGCTGATGATATCAATTTCCTGTTCTATCCAATTCCCTGTTTTGCCCGGGCCGGTCTGGAGGGGTATCATTTTCGCCTCAGATGCATAGGGGTTTGGAATGATCCCTTCATCATGTTCCCGGTTTGCCCAGATATAGTTCAGACTGCTGTGGGGAGGATATTCGCCATAGACAGATCTGGCCAGTCCGTATTTAATCTTCTGTCCGAAGGATGCATTCTCCGGGTCATACTTAAAAATAACATACACCCGCAACGGATAGTCATCCCCTGATTTATCCCGGGCATTGCCTTTTGCATACACATTGCTGACTTTCCATCTCCACCTGACCCTCGGATATTCAAAAACATTGAATTCTTTGCCGAAGATAATTCCGGAAGCCGATGCATTGCTCTCAGCTTTCAGATAAATCTCCCCCCCCTGATGTTCGACACTGTACTGTGTATGCTCCCTTATTTTCGGGAATTCCAGCGGCTTCCAGTCATCAAGATGATTAAAATCCTCACGAAATAATATATTGTCCGCAACCGCCTCAGCTCCCGGCAACGGCATTATAAATAAAGCAATAACAATTTTTATCATAAATAAGGATCTTAAAATAACGGACATCATGTATTTTTTTTCAGCAGCATGCCCCCCCGCTTTGATCACCGCTGTCTTTTTTTTCATGAGCAGGGGCACAATCAAAGGGGCCATAATGCACAGACCGGTCTCCGGTGATCCTGAAATGGTTTGCGTACCGCGTCTCCTGCAGCATCGACGCAGTATTCCCGCACACAAGCATTGGCTTTCCGGCAATAAACCGGTGATGCTCATCGAGTTCAAACCCATTGGGGTATCCGGGGACAGTGCCGAGATACACTGCTGTCTGCCCGTAATCTTCGCAGATATCTTCCAGCGTGTCCAGTTTAAAAGCACGCACTGTCATGGAATGAAAATCAACCATCCCGATTTTCACTTCTATCTGCGGGTTATTTACCCTGATCTTATGCTGAGCAACAACGCGGTAATCCTGACATCCTGTTTCCCTGAGCATCCTTCGAAAATCTTCAATATACAATGCTCCCCCAAGGCATTCACTATGAAGCAGCGGGTCACGGGCAAGATGCCCGGGCACTCTCCTGCCTGCAAATACGTCGGAGAAGTAAAGCTCGCCGCCGGGTTTTAAAACGCGAAAGATCTCGGTAAAGACCTTTTTCTTGTCATGGGAAAGATTTATGACGCAATTTGAAATAACAACATCGATCGAATCGTCCTCTATCCCCAATGCCCTTAAATCCTCTATATATCCCATTTTAAACGCAACATTGGGTTTTGCGTATCCAAATTTTTTCATCTGGGCATCGAGATGTTTTCGGGCAACGCTCAGCTGTTCCTCCGTCATATCGACCCCTGTGGCAAATCCCCCCGGTCCTGCCAGCCGTGATGCAATAAAGACGTCCTTTCCCGTGCCGCATCCCAGGTCCAGCAAGGTACATCCCTCGAGGGCAGGGGGTATGGGGGATCCGCATCCGTAATATCTGGCGAGGATCTCATTGTCAAGCTGCTGTTCTATTTTGCGGACAGAGGGATGGAGCAATTCATCACTGCAACAGCAGGCACCGGTCTTAAGGTCATTCGTACTATTCAACATCTTTCCATAATATTCCTTGAGGAATTTAATTTTTTCAGGAACATGTTTCATTCAGTTTTTCTCCTCATGAACAGGATTCACAGGTTGTTTTTCACATAAAGGATAGGCTATGACACAATCAGGCAAAATTATTACTCTACAGTTTACCTGTCCGGTTATTTTTAATGCAATATTCCCCTGATAAGCTTTTTACTTCCTCACTGACGGGGTTTCGCGTTTTTCAGGGTGAGCACAACAAATCTCCTGCAACACTTGATCAATGCTGCAGGAGATCTTTACTTCTTGCTCTGCTTAAACCTACCCGCCGGCATATCCGCCGGAAGGGAAATCTGTATTCTTCAACATCTCCGAAGAAGGAACAGAAGTGGTGCTTTCACTCTCCTTGCCGAGTTTGCTCCAATCAACCGGACATTCCTTTGAGAATATCTCCAGCTTCCAGTCAATGGACTGGATTAACTCATTAAGGTGTTTGACGTGTGAGCTGAGCACACCCTTTTCCTTTCCTGACATGAGATCTATCTGGGTCAGAAAACCACGCAGGTTATCTTTCATCCCGGACAGTTCCGAATACAGGCAATCACAATAATTGTTTATGTCATTATGTTTTGCCATGACCATACCTCCTTTCTCAGTCTGAATGGCCTGTCACCAGGCCAGTTCCTTATTGAATGACTGGCTTCTCCTTCTTATTAAAGCGTACTGCGATTTGAATCAGTTGTCAATAGAAAATAGTTATTACCAAAAAATCTTAAAGATTGTCTTTTTATCATTACAATTCTGCTAGTTATCCTATAAAACACAGGTATAAAATGAAAATGAAATGACTCAGTTATTATGAAATAAGGAGGGAATAAGACATGAACTGCGAAATGGCATGTGATTGCGGCGAGACCGTGTCAGGAGAAGCTTCAACACGGGAAGAAGCCGGGAAGTAAAAAACAACTTCCCGCTGTATGCGTTTTTTTTTACTTTCCCGCTTTCCCGCTACTTAAGCTTATTCTATGTTTGCAGCTACAACAGCGGCCATCTGCATCATGTTGATCGTCTGGCCTTCATTCATATTGGTAAGGTCAGTGAGCTTGCCTGATTTGCTTGTTGATTTAGTGTTTTTAAAGATCGGGAGAAGTTTCGCATCAGCCACAATGAACTTGCCCGCGTTTTCAGGCCTTCCGTTTTCAGTCTTTGTCTGAAGTTCATTCGCTTTAATATAGTCCCACAGTTTTTTGGTGATCTCTGTCCTGGGAAGTTCTGTTGCTCCCAGAAACGCTGCCAGCTCATTTTTCATCTTTACCGGTTTATTCAATCCTTTTGCTTCTGCCATTTTTTTAACTCCTTCATATTTAGATTTCAATGGAATTATTTCCAGGGTCACATATCCTGCTCATTTTACTTTTATCAAAAAGATTTTTCAAGGCTCTCATATGGATTAATTTCTGCATTTTTATTTTTTTATATCGCCTGTATGACTGCAAGGCGGTATATAGTATAA
>JBFKMY010000148.1:0-6184 GCA_041629615.1 Thermodesulfovibrionia bacterium
AGTTCGGACTCGCCGGGAATGTAAAGAAAAGAGGGCAAATGCCTGACATCCTCTACGATCCCCCTGTCCGTTACCTGAGGAATCTTCATGAGGCGCGTTTCAGGAATTCCGGCGCTGTCTTCTTCAGTATCAATATAGGAAACAACACTGTTCGTTGTCCCCAGGTCTATGCCGGCAATGTAACGGCTCTTTTTCATTTATACCTTTAAGCTTTCTTATTAATGTCAAATGCCAAAGCTCAAATGTCAAATCAAGTCCTAATGACTAAATGACAAATGCGGGGTATCATGTAGTATTAATCAGTTGACATTCCTTTAGCCCATTTCCACCTCAGCAGGCTCAATGATACTTAAGTCCTGGTTCGCTGGAAGAGCGGGCATGCTGGTTGTTGAAACACGCCAGCCGTTGTGTCTTAATACACCTTTAAACGGGGGAGATCCGGCGACATTGCCCGTGAGACGGATTGCCGATGGATCAAAGCCTTCTTCAACGGTTATATCACTTCCCTCTGTTTCTTTCATTACGGGCTCAATGGTAATGTACTCTGTAATCGCGTCCCGGCAGCCCTTATGAATATTTCTCACAGCAGCGCCGATCTGGCTGTCTTTGTAGCCTGTGATGTCCTCCTTCAGGAAATCTATCAGTCGCCCTTTTTTCTGCAGTACTGACAGCACCTGTACTACCTTTTCATCAAAGGGCGCTTTTTCTTCCGGGGGTGTAGGGGCAGGTTTTAAACCTGCCCCTACAGATTTTTTACCCAGACCGTATACAACTGCAGAGAGTATGCCCGCGAGAACAAGTCCGGCCCCGGCGCACATCGCGACCAGGATATTCTGCGGCTGCCCTGCGAGCAGGGGGACACTGAAAAAGAGCCCTGCCATTGAGGCAGTAATAATAATAAATATTGCGAATGTGATCTTTTTAAATGACATGATTCCTCACTTTCCTGATAGAGAGAACGAAAAATAATTATTTCCTGAACCTCTAAGTTTATACAAAAGTCAGGGGATTCATCAATATGATAGCAGGTTTCCCCGGGTTGTCAAAGAAACTGAGGGCAAGGGCGTTCCTGTGTTCCCCCTGTGGGCCGGAGTGTCAGGGGGGGTTGACAGTGAACATTCGTTCACCTATAATAGAGACATGAAACAGGAGATGAATGAAGAGAAGGTGCACGGCAGGATCCGTGAGATATCCAGATTCTATTATCAAAGGGGCAGGATGCCGAGTTTTTCCGAGATTGGAGAGATGCTGGGGTTAAAGTCTAAGAACGCGGTTTCCAAGCTGGTTAAAAAGCTTGAACAATTAAAGGTGCTTGCCCGGGATGAAAAGGGGAGGCTTACCCCGGGGTCCATAAAATTTCCGGTAAGAATACTGGGGACTGTTGAGGCCGGATTTCCAAGCCCTGCTGAAGAAGAACTGGCAGATACCCTGTCTCTTGATGCACTGCTTATACAGAATCAGGAGGCGACTTTTCTGCTCAAGGTATCGGGCGAGTCCATGTCTGAGGCCGGCATACTTCCCGGAGATATGGTAATAGTAAACAAGGGGCAGACACCCAAAAGCGGGGATATTGTCATCGCAGAAGTCGATGGTGAGTGGACAATGAAATATTTGCGAAAAAGAGGGGAGAGCGTGGTCCTTGTTCCTGCAAATCCAAAATTCAAACCCATTAAACCAAAAAAAGAACTCAAAATTGCGGGGGTTGTGACAGCGGTGGTGAGGAAATACCAGTAAAATGAATAATCAGCCATTAACCATCCGTTCCTGGCCTCAGGCCATTCTTCATATGGATGCCGATGCTTTTTTTGCTTCCTGTGAACAGGCGATCCATCCGGAGCTCCGGGGCAAGCCTGTTATCACGGGCAAGGAGCGCGGAATCGTTGCTGCCGCAAGTTACGAGGCAAAGGCCCGGGGGGTGAAAAGGGGGATGGGATATATTGATGTAAAGAGGGTGTGCCCTGATGCGATCATTGTGCCTTCTGATTATGAAACCTACAGCCTGTTCTCTGTCCGCATGTTCGAAATACTCCGGCGATTCTCTCCGGATGTGGAAGAGTATTCAATAGATGAGGCATTTGTCGACCTTACCGGCCTGAGAAGGAAGTTCCATTGCTCGTACGGGGAGATTGGCGCGCAGATACAGGCGACTGTCGAGAGGGAACTGGGAATTACCGTATCGGTTGGCGTAAGCCTGTCAAAGGTCCTTGCAAAGGTGGGCTCAAAGCACAACAAGCCCCACGGACTCACCGTAATGCCGGGCAGGGATATACACCTTTATTTAGACAAACTTCCGGCAGAAAAGATCTGGGGGATCGGGCCGAACACTTCAGCGTTTCTCAACAAACTCGGTATCAGGACTGCCCTGGAATTTGCAGGAAAAGATGAGGAGTTTATAAAAAAACACCTCTCCAAACCGTATTGGGAAATATGGTGTGAGCTTAACGGAATGAGCGTCTACCCTGTGGTGGCCGAGTCAAAAAGCATCTATCAGTCCATAAGCAAAACAAAGACCTTTACCCCTCCGTCAACGGATGAGACCTTTGTCTTTGCCCAGCTTTCCAAAAATCTGGAAAATGCCTGCATAAAGGCAAGGCGCCACACCCTTGCCGCCACAAGGCTCATCCTCTTTCTCAGGAAAAAGGATTTCAGGGACATCGGCATCGAGCTTAAACTGAACCGCCCCACTGCGTATCCTGCAGAACTTTTTGAAGCATTACAGGAGGGGTTTAATCAGATTTACCAGGCAGGCATACCCTACCGTTTGACAGGTGTTGTCCTTTCAGGCCTGATGCCGGAAAACAGGGTCCAGTTCACCCTCTTTGACGATACGGCCCGGATCGAGAAGATGGAAAAGATTTACCATACTGTCGATGAACTGTCGCAGCGGTTTGGAAAGCATACTGTACAGCATGCCTCAAGCCTGCCTGCAAAATTGCAGGTGCAGCATGAAGGAGACAGAGGGGACATCCCGGGGAGAAGGGGAGATATGTTTAAGGGCGAAAACCGGAGGCAGAGACTGGGGCTGCCAATGATGCATGTGAAGGTGTGAAAACAAAAACCCTGACGAAAATCACAGAATCTTCTCTCAAGTTATGGTGGGAATTGCCGATAAATAAATAAGAAAAGCTAAGGCTTTTAAAAAGATAACATTAATTGAGGAGGTCTTTTTATTGGTCTGATTCATAAGTACATAACGATTTTATTTTTATTGTCCTCATAAAAAGAAGTTGGGAGGGAGCAGGAATGTTTTTTAAAAAGTTAAAGATATCTTATAAAATTCTTGCGGTCATTGTGTCGGGAATTCTATTATCTGTTTTTTTTGCATCCTGGTCGGTTTATTCAGGAAAGAAAGAAACAAAAACACTTGCGAGTATTTATAATGAGAATGTTACTCCACTCGATAACCTGAGAAATATACAATTAATGTTCAGGGAGGTTGAATTCCGCATGACCGGAGTTCAGGCCGATGTTGTAGGCGCAATAGGCTCAGGGACACACCTTAAGAAGTCGCTCGGCAATATTGAAACTTCATGGAAGAATATCAAGAGCGCAATAAGAGACTATGATCTTTCCGATGATGCCAAAAAAGCGATTGAAACATATGAAAAGGGATATTCAGGCTTTAAAGGGAACATTGCCGCCAGGCTCCTGAAGGTATACTTTGACAACAACCCGGGAGGGGTGCCTGATCTGTACGACGAATGGCTTGACTATAAGCCTTTAATAATGAAGTCCATTGACCAGCTTGCAGTTATAATGAAGGAAGCTGTGAAAGAGCAATACCTGAAAAGTCAGAGCACTACCTCAAAGATGAATACGCTCATTGTCGTAATAGCAGTTATTGCAATAGGGTTTTTTGCCGCTTTTGCAATGTACATTGTCAGCTCAATAAACAAACCCATACGTATCGTTGTTGCGGCAGCGGAAGAAGTTGCCCGGGGAGATCTGACCCATACAATAACAGTCAAGAGCGAGGACGAGATGGGGAACATGGCCGGGCGATTAAACAGCATGATTACAAACCTCGGCAATGCCTTTGGCAAGATCGTCAGTTCAGTCGAGAACATGACTGCCAACACAGAAGGACTTTCACAATTGTCGGCACAACTGTTTGAGGGTGCGAAAGACCAGCGGGAAAAGGGAGAACAGGTTGCCGTAGCATCAACGGAAATGTCCCAGACAATTATGGACATGGCAAAGAATACGTCTGATGCTTCGGAAGCTACCCGGGAATCCTATAATTCCGCAAAAGCGGGAAAAGAAGTTGTTAATAAGACCGTAGAAAGTATCACAAAGCTTGCCGAGAGTGTCAGCAATGCGTCAAATACCATTAACGGCCTTGGAGCGAGTCTGGGAGAGATCGGTGCAATTGTTTCGGTAATAAAAGATATTGCTGATCAGACAAACCTTCTCGCCCTGAATGCCGCCATTGAAGCAGCGCGGTCAGGGGAACACGGCAGGGGCTTTGCTGTTGTTGCGGATGAGGTGAAAAAACTTGCCGAGAGAACGGCGAATGCCACAAATGAGATTTCCTCAAAAATAAATGCCATTCATGCAAAAAGCGAGGAGTCTATCGCGACAATGGACACGGGGATCCTGCTTGTTCAGGAATCAGTTTCCAATGCATGGAAGGCGGGGGAAGCGCTCCAGCATATTGTTGAAAGTTCGGACAAAGCGACGGACATGGTCCAGAGGGTTGCTGCTGCCACAGAAGAGCAATCTTCAGCAGCAGAAGAGGTGAGTCAGACCATGGAGCATATATCGGTGATAATTAATCAACACAGCAGTCTGGCAGAGGAAGTCGAAAAGGCAGCATCAAATCTGGCAGATCTTGCCCAGGGAGTAATTGTCCAGACCATGTACTTCAAGACCGGAAATGGAAAGCCTAAAGATATAATATCCAATGCCGATACAGGTACTGAGAGTCCTGCTTAAAGATCTTAAGGGCTAAAGTAAATTTTATATTTATGGAGGGAAGGAAAATGAAAAGGGGATTAACCGTATTGCTGCTCCTCTCACTGCTGCCTGTCGCAGGACATGCATTGGCAGCAAAGGATGAAACACCGGAGGCGTATGAAGGGATTACCGTTGTTAATGCAGAGTGGGTCAAGGCCAATATGGGAACGGTCAGGGTATACGACGCCAGAAAAAAGGGGGAATATGTGGAACAACATATTCCAAACGCAATTTCAGCCTATTACAACGAAAAGAGCGCCAAAAGTGTTGATTTTGATGAAAGCCAGGACGAGTGGAGCATTAATAAATATCCTTCAGACAAAAATGCACCGGTTGTTGTTTATTGCAATGGTCCGGCATGCTGGAAATCATTCAAGACAGCAGTCCGTCTTGTAAAAGCAGGATACACAAAAGTCCACTGGCTCAGGGACGGTTTTCCCGGATGGCTTGATAAAGGCTATCCCACAGAATAATCTGTTCACCATCAGAACAGGGGCAGCAGAAGCATCGTGTTTTTGCTGCCCCTTTTTTATAGCATTTAATATGCACGATCAATCTCCCTGAGGGGCGAACCCTTCATCATATATTCCGATCTGTCAGACCTGTTTCCCTGACAGGTTGTTTATGTGTAATACGTGCTAAAATAAAAAGGGTCTCCGTTGTGATGAAACGGCTTAAAACGAAAATAAGTTCATTCATAGTAATTACACTGACCCTCTCCATTTATCTGCAGCCGGCAGAATCCCAGAAACGTCATCCTTTGCCCCCGCCCCTGATATCGGAAAAGAATGAAGGGGTACGTCCAGGTATTTCTGAGGAAATCCCGGTGTATTCCTATAAAATAATCAACACCTATCCTCATGACAGTACGGCGTTCACACAGGGTCTGGTCGCTCATGACGGTTTTCTGTATGAAGGGACCGGTATTCGCGGGAGGTCCGCCATACGCAAAACAGATTTGAGCACAGGAGATGTCCTGCAGAGCCGCGCATTGCCGGACAGCCTGTTCGGAGAGGGGATTACCATTTTTAGAAATGAGTTAATTCAGCTGACCTGGCGTTCGAGGACAGGTTTTGTATATGACAATAGAAGCTTCGCATTACTCCGGACATTTCATTACGCCACCGAGGGCTGGGGCATTACGCATGACGGGGAGAGGTTGATTATGAGCAACGGAACAGCTGAAATATATTTTTTACATCCTGAAACTTTTAATGTGACCGGCAAA
>JBFKMY010000149.1:0-6164 GCA_041629615.1 Thermodesulfovibrionia bacterium
TTCCCTTTATAAAATATTTTGTAATACAAATCACATATCGGAAAACCTGAGACTTATCTTTAATCGGGTCAATCACGGAAAAGTGAGGTTTGGATGTATGGCAGCTTTCAGACAACGAAACCTCTATGGCTAAAGATCCATGACGCTTAATCCGACAAAGAGCGCATGAAGCAGATATTGAAATCTTTTATACAGAAAAGTGAGAATCTGCCCACAGTGCCGAAAATTGCCAACAAAATTATAAGCCTTACAAACGATCCGATGCTTTCTATTGATGGTCTTAAGAATATTGTGGAAAGAGATCCTGCCATATCCGCAAAAATACTGAGTGTTGCCAACTCATCATTTTTTGGTTTTCCCGTTCATACCCGCGTGCTCAGCGATGCAATCATGCGAATAGGGTTTAAACAGGTAAAAAGTATAGCCTTTGGACTTTCAATTTTGACTATATTCGGCGGCAGTAAAACAACATCCAACTACAAAAGGGTATTTAATCATTCTGTAGCCGTTGGGTTGAGCGCAAGATTGATGTCCAGACATCTTCAATTGGATTTTGAGGAAGATATTATGAGTGATGGCCTGCTGCATGATTTGGGATATTTGGTACTGGATAGATATTCACCGGACATTTTCCAGAAAATAACAGGAGCAAATCAGAATGCACTGTCTCTTCTTGAGGCAGAAAAAACAATCCTTGATTGTACGCATGCTGATGTGGGCTACTGGCTTGCTGAACACTGGAAATTGCCAGAAACTACTTTTCATGCATGTTTATATCATCATGCACCATCTTTGGCGAGAAGAAATGAGAAACATGTGGCGACCATACACATTGCAGATCATCTGGTATCCAGTGGCATCTTAAGTCCGATTGAACAGAACGGAAACTGCCCGCTTGACCGCCACGCCATGGACATACTAGGAATATCAGATGATGATCTGAAACATATGGAAAAATTACTGGAAAGCATTTCCCTGTCTGATGATATCATCAATATGCCGCACCAGACGAATAACAGCGCTGCAGATTTCCGTTAGAATGAACGGAGGCCAGGCATTTCAAGGGGACCGTTTCCTTTGCTGTTTTCTCTATTAATTATCAGATTCTTCAATGTAAAAGAGCACAATGAAAGACTTGACCCCGAATCCTCTTCGGGCGGATGGAATTCGTGATATAATTTAATTAAGGATTTAAGCATGTTATAAAACAGAAGAGAGGAAAGCCATGAAGACAAGTGTATTATTCTTATTCATTATCATTGCCTGTGTCGTGGTGCTCGGGTTTTCCGGTTGTACCAGGGAGAAGGATGAAGATCTGACAGACTGGTCAATCCCGGGATTGAAAAAAGAGGTGGTGGAAACTGATGAAGCCGTAAAGCCTGAAGAGGAAGAAGAGCAGGCAATCATGGAATCACAGCCGCGCACGTATGTGGTCAAAAAGGGTGATAGCATCATCGCAATCGCTAAACAGCATGGTATATCACCTCGACAATTATCAGAGGCGAATAATCTGGCATTAACAGGATCACAATCAATTATTTACCCCGGACAAAAACTTATTATTCCCGGCGGCAATAAAACTATTTATTATTATGAGAAATAACCGAAAAAGCTGGGACAGAGCACTGAATTGTGAATTACAGAACCTCCTAATTCTTCTCCCTGACCCCGTTGTCCCGCTTTCCTGAATTCCACGGTGCAAACTTCAGTAATAAAATCATCCCGGGAATGGCTATCAGTACACAGCCGATAAAGAAGACTTCCCATCCCATGTATTTTGCAAGAAATCCCGTCGGCGCCGAAAGCACGTCTCTTCCGAATGCCATGAAACTGGTTAAAAGTGCGTATTGCGTCGCGGTAAACTTTCTGTTCGTAATGCTCGCCATAAATGCCATGAATGCTGCAGTGCCCATGCCTGCACTGAGATTTTCAAAACCTATTACCGCTGCAAGGGCGGGAATACTGTGGCCTATGCGTGCAAGGACAGCAAATCCGGCAGTGGATACCGCCTGGAGGATCCCGAATACCCAGAGGGAACGGTTAATCCCCAGTCGCAGCATGATCACGCCGCCTATTGATGCACCTGCAATAATGGCCCAGAAACCGAGCAGCTTCGTAATCGCACCGATTTCCGTAAGGGAGAAGCCCAGATCCATATAAAAAGGGGTCGTTATATTGCTTGCCATTATGTCGCCTATCTTATACATAAGGATAAAGGCCAGTATCCACAGGGCACCCTGACGGCTGAAATATTCAACTAACGGATCAATGACCGCTTCCCGGATAGTCTTTGGGACACCGGCAACAGAAGGCTCCGGTGTCAAAATCGTAGTGATGATCGCCGGAAGCATGCAGGCAGCGATAATGAGATAGACGGTATTAAATGACATATAGTCAGCCATGATAAGGCCGCCACCGGAAGACAGCAGCATGCCTATGCGATATCCTAATACATATAATGCAGACCCCAGACCAAGTTCTTCGTCGGCAAGGTCCTCCCTTCTGTACGCATCAACAACGATGTCCTGTGAAGCGCTGAAGAAGGTCACCATAAGCGCGGCCGCAACTAATATCAACGGGCTGTTTGCCGGATTACTGATACCCATACCCGCAATGGAGACTATCAGTGCACCCTGCGCCACCAGAAGCCAGCCCCTTCTCCTGCCGAGAAATGAGAGCGTATATCTGTCGAGAAACGGTGCCCAGATAAACTTTATTGAATAAGGAATGGCAAGGAGGTTAGTTAATCCGATCAACGATAAATCTATGCCTTCTTTTGTCATCCACGCCTGCAACACCCCCTTGGTCAGAAGAAGCGGCAAACCACTGGCAAAGCCCATTATCAGGGCCACGAGCATGCGTCTGCTCCAGATTGCCTTCATCATGGTCTTATATTTTTCAGGCATCATCTTTGTCTTTAATATTTTTCCCGCACGAACAGGCGGTCAATCCCCCGGCCGCAGCACAATAATCCCCGCTTTGGACTTCAGGTACCCCCTGAAGTCCTCATCAACGACTTTCCTGTACTTTTTCAGAGACGAGGCATGCCTCAGGTCAACACGGTCCTTTTTCCTGATAACAATCCCGACGTGAGACACGTCAAGCCCGTCTTCTTTCGAATATATACCGGCATAATCTCCGGTCTGCAGATTTCCCATGACGGTATCATCAACATACGATGACGGGATGCAGGTCACTTCCCGCAGCCTGCAGGCAACACCGGGAAGAAAAAGGGTCCCGTCATGTTTTTCGTTTAACCGTTTGCTGACATCCTTCGTCTTATCAGCCCCCAGGTATTGTGTAACATCAACGACAAATTCCGCATTGAATGCCTTCCAGTCAGTAAAAAAATGATTTCTGTGTTCATAGGCAATGTTCCCGGAACGGTATCTTACAAAGGGCAGGTTCTTCCTGAATTCTTCAAAAGACCTCGATCTCCTCATGGCTTCAATGTATTCAATAAAGGTTAAGCAGTCCACTCCTTCCAGATTAATGACAAAAACCTCCGGGGTATGCATATTCCCCTTTAATGTTGATTCCTGATAGGCCGTATTGAGGAACTGCTTTGAAAGGAAGCCGATCCGTTCGCCCGGAGAGAAAATCATGGAAGCTTCTTTAAGGAGATCCGTTACCCTCTCCTCTGACCATGTGCCTGAATGGATTATTTCTTTCATTTCCAATGAAATATATCAGACCAACCTGCGATTTTCAATTATATATTTCAGACAGGGCTGCTATAATCAGAGTGAGGGCCAGAGCGAAATGCTGTTGATTTGGGGTATAATTTCATTAATGTCTTATTCTCCGTTTAATAAAGACGACTGATTTCTGCCATGTTATCCAATGAAAGAGACATCCCGAAGGAGCGGCATGTCATGAATGACAATGAAAAATCAAAGGAACAGCTCGTAAAAGAACTGGAAGAAATGAGAAAACTCGTTTCCGATATGGAAAATGACCATATCCGGACAGATGAGCTGATCTTTCAGTCCGTGTACAGCTGGGAAGACACATTCAATAACATCACCGATATGATCACTGTCCATGACAGGGACTTCAATATTATACATGCCAACAGGGCAGCGGAAAAAATACTCGGCCTCCCCTTCCTGAAAAGCAGGAATGCAAAATGTTATCAGCTTTATCACGGAGAAAGCACTCCCCCGAAAGGATGTCCGAGCTGCGAGTGTCTCAAGACGGAGAAGCCCGTGGCATTTGAGACCTATGAACCTCACCTGAATAAATACCTTGAAATCCGGGCAATGCCCCAGTTTGACGATAAGAAACAGCTTATCGGTGTTATTCACATTGTCAGGGACATAACAGAGCGGAAACAGCTGGAAAGCGAGATCTCTTCTCTCAAAAAACATCTGCTGACCGGTGAACTTGAGAATGAAGCCGCATTCGCTTCGATTATTACGCGAAGCAAGAAGATGCACGCAATATTCCAGTATATCGAAGCAGTGGCAAAGTCACGGAAACCCGTTTTCATAACCGGAGAAACAGGGGCAGGCAAAGAACTGATCGCCCGTTCAGTACATCTGGCAAGCGGGCTTGAAGGGAAACATATTGCCGTTAATGTAGCAGGACTGGATGACACCATGTTTTCCGATACCCTGTTCGGTCATAAAAAGGGGGCGTTCACAGGAGCGGACAAGGACAGGGAGGGATTAATTGTGCGCGCATCGGGAGGCACTCTCTTACTGGACGAGATAGGAGACATGAGCAAGTCCTCACAGGTAAAACTATTGCGTTTACTGGAGGAGGAGATCTATTACCCCCTTGGGTCCGATGCCCCCGGGAAAAGCAACGCACGCATTATCGCCTGTTCCAATCAGGACATAGAAAAACAGATGGAGGAAGGCGATTTTCGCAATGATTTATATTACCGCCTTTGTGCTCACCATATCCATATTCCGCCGCTTCGGGAGCGGCTTCAGGACATTCCGCTTCTCCTTAACCACTTTGTCGAAGAAGCGGCACATACCATGAAATTATCCAAGCCCCTTCTTTCCCCTGAACTTGTTACACTTCTTTCAAACTATCAGTTCCCCGGGAACGTCCGCGAACTGCAGGCCATGGTCCATGATGCTGTTGCCCAGCATAAATCGGGAAAACTGTCTCTGGACAGTTTCAAGACATACATTCAGCAAAAAAGGGCCCTGCCGCAGAGCAACATCCTTTCGGAGGATGAACATGCCTCTCCATTAAAAAACATGTTCGGCCATTTCCCCTCTTTAAAGGAGATGGAAGACCATCTGATATCAGAGGCAATGAAATCTGCAGGGGACAACCAGGCAAGCGCAGCCTCTCTCCTCGGCATTACCCGTCAGGCCCTTAATCAGCGCCTTAAGAAGAAAAAATAAGCCTGCATCTGAACGGTTCCTGTCATTTCATGGCCCGTCAGCTGACATGGGCGCTCACTGCATATACGCCTTTAATACCTGTCGACCTTTCTTACTTTTGTATAAGGAATTTACAATTGTGAGAGAATATGCATGAGCAGATCTCTTTTAAAATAAAGGGTTGCAGATAGGCACAAAACTTGCGGCAATATTTAGTTCATACAATCTATTGACAAGGTACGAATTATACTATACATAAAAATAAAGGTATGTATCGTTCTGGAGGATAAAATTATGAATATTAAACAAAACAAATCATTTTTACTCATTCCCGTATTCCTTTTTATCACATTATCGCTCATCTCCTGCGGATCAGGTTCAGGTTCAGATGCCGGGCCGTCTCCTGTCTACACCTCGGAAGCGGGAAGCGTTGCTATTCTTTTTACTGACCTGCCATCGGACACTTTTTCCAAGGTAAACATAACGATAACAGCCATAGAGCTTTTTTCTGATGACACGAAAATCACTGTCTTTTCCGGCAATAAAACAATAAACCTTCTTGATTTAAAAAATGAGACGACATTATTTTCCGTAGAAGATAATATTCCCGTCACTTTTTATAACAAGATTCGCCTGACCGTAACCAATATAGACTTGATCGATTATTACGGCAATCCGGTTTCCCCCCCTGTAAAATTACCGGGGAATGGCAAAATAGACCTGAATCCGAAAAAGCCCTTTTACGTCAACCCCGGGGAAATGCTTACCATTCAACTCGATCTTGATGCAGAGAAATCCATTAAATTAGATAAAAACAAA
>JBFKMY010000150.1:0-6132 GCA_041629615.1 Thermodesulfovibrionia bacterium
CATAGGAGATTTTTCACTTATTAACGGTAGTAATCTTCAATACATTCTGCAATGCTGGATAATTGATAATACGGATATATCAGTGATTTCCTACCCGCTTCAAAAACAAGCTTTAAGCGAATTATCGAGGATCTATGATCGTGCTATAACCTGCTAATTTTTAGTGATAATCGATGAATATCTCAAAAAATCATAATTGCGGCCCAAAATATTCATTTTTTAGAATTTCATCTGAAGTGCATATTCCGGGAGGAAGATTTCTTTTTTGAACTGGTAACTCCATGTGGTCTTGCCAACGGGTTGTTCAGTGCATTCAAGGAAATACAACATGTTAATAAAAGACATGGATAAGCAGGCCATATTAATGCAAATACGTTTCAGGATTTATGTTCCATTGATCGAATGACGCGTAGTGTGAAACCCGGTCCTGACGGGTATTCCCGGGATTCGAAAGGTCAACATCATAGGGCATTATGAGGGTCTTTGTTTTCGTATCGTAAATAACACGCACCAGAGGTTTGAGGCTTTCCTCCCCATGGCCGAGGACAAGCCCCAACAGACCGCTCTCAAGTTGAACGAGCGACCCGACAGGATAAATTCCCACACAGCGGATGAACTTCTGAACAAGATCTTTGTTAAAGTGGTGCTCACTCCACTCATATAATTTCCCCAGTACCTCCGTAGGCGGGAACCTCCTCTGGTATGCCCGCTTTGAGGTCATGGCATCATACACATCGACAATTGCGACGGCCTGACCGTAGAGGGATATGTCCCTTTGGGTTAACCCTTCAGGATATCCTGTACCATCTGCTCTTTCATGGTGTTCTGCCGCAATTTGAGTTGCTATGGCAGAGATATTGTGTGTCTGCTCCAGCAGGGTGCGGCTGAATACGACATGCTCTCTCATCTTCTCAAACTCTTTATCACTCAATTTCCGGTCGGAGAGCAGAATATCCTGCGGGACCTTCATCTTCCCCACATCATGGAGCATGCCCCCGACCACCACTTCCCTGAGCTGTTGAGAATCAAAACCAAGGTGCTTGCCAAAGGATATCATGAGAATACAGACACCCATGGAATGCATATAGGTGTATTCATCTTTTTCCCTGATCCTTGTGAGACTCAGCAATGCATCTGCATTGCAAAAAATCGAGTCCACCATCTTTTCTACAACCCGTTCCACGTTTCCGGTCCTGATTTCTCCGCCGAATCTTACTTCATCCATAAACCCGTGAATGGTCTTTTTCGCTTCTTTTTTTATCTCCCTGGCCCTTACAAGCTCTTCCTTCAGCGGCACTTCCCCGATGATCTCCGGTTTTGCATCCGCAACCTTATTCATCTCTTTATGGATTTCGCTCCGAACGTCTTCAGCGGTGGGCGCATCAATAACATCAAGGCCCCTGCCGGTATCGATATATACTTCACGGATCCCGTTGTCAATTATTTTCTTTATGACAGCATCGCTGCTGACTTTAAATTTGTTTTTCACGAACGGGTGATCAAGCCAGCCGCAATTCAGGTCATGAATGAACATGCCGCATTGCAGCTGGTCTGATTTGATTTTTTTTACCATAGGTGCTTTCGGACCACAATTGATTATGACCGGTCAAATAATTTTACGAAGGCAGGTGGCGGGTCAATGACTTCCATGCCAATGCCGGTTGTCATTCCCTCCTGAGGACGTTCCTGCCTGTTCAGCCATATAATTTTGCACTGAAGTACAATCAATTCGCCGCGATCAGAATTAAATTCGACTGAGATGATTGACCCTTCGGTACACTCAACAGCACGCTCCGGCACGTCGGTATCAAGAAACATACCGAGCCCATAGGCAGAAATATTAGTTATTAAGCCGCTGTATCGCTCATTTTCAGCAATTATGTGTGCGGGAAAACGAACAGGTATTCTTAATAGACGTTCCTTGAACACTATTTTTTCTCCTTCTGCTGCCTGATTATTGTGCCTTCTTTAAATCCGCAATTCATCGTCCTGAATCATAAAATATGTTCCGGATATGACGTACCTTCCATATCATGGCTTTACTGTTTTATCGTATTTATTAATCAAAATCTTGAGTATCATGCAATGCAGGGACCGTTCTCATGGCGTTTAAATTTTTCATTATTTCATCGATAATTGTTTATAATAGCTTTCCTGAAGCGAATCTCGGGGATGCTGTTCATTTTATAAAAATTTATCTTCACGGGAGGAATCATGAGAGTAGTTGTTTCCGGAAAAATGGTCTTTTTGCATGTCCTTGTGCTCATTTTACTGTCATCCGCACTGGCCGGATGTTCCAATCATCATGAGCAGCCGGCGGTTAAACACAGATTTGACAACATCGACCACTGGGTCAGGATGTTTGAAGACCCGGAGCGGGATTCGTGGCAGAAACCTGCGGAAGTTGTGAAGGCCATGAACCTGCGGCCCGGTGATGTAGTTGCTGATATCGGAGCGGGAACAGGATACTTTACAAGGCACTTTGCTGTTGCCGTCGGTCCGTCGGGAAAGGCCATCGGTCTTGATATTGAAACAGGCATGGTTGAATATATGAAAGAAGATGCAAAAAAACTTCATCTCAATAATTATATGGCAAGGGTCGTCAAAACCGATGATCCGGAGCTGGAAGACAGTTC
This sequence comes from Thermodesulfovibrionia bacterium, assembly GCA_041629615.1. Lineage (GTDB taxonomy): Bacteria > Nitrospirota > Thermodesulfovibrionia > UBA6902 > UBA6902 > JBFKMY01. The sequence goes on from JBFKMY010000150.1 coordinate 2,637, forward strand.
AGTTGATGTAATTTTTTTATGCAATACCTATCACCATATTGAAAACAGGGTAACCTATTTCAGGAATGTCGCGCAAAGTTTAAAGCAGGGCGGCAGGGTTATAAACGTTGATTTTTATAAAGATTCAGATTTTGGTCCTCCGCGGGAACATAAACTTGCAAAAGAGGTTGTTCTTAAAGAAATGGAGATGGCCGGGTATCGTCTGGTGGCATCGCATGATTTCTTGCCGCAGCAGTATTTTCTGGAGTTCGCATTGCAGAAATAGTTTTGCCGATGAGTGCCGGGCACTTTAGACGGAATGAAAGATAAAAAAGACCGCCGTATAGTCGGCAAATATTCGGGTGCCGCGGTTGTCGTGTCCGGAATGATCGGTACCGGGATTTTTACGACAACCGGTTTAATGGCGGAAATGGGTGCCCGTGCCGGTGATATTCTTCTCGCCTGGCTGATAGGGGGAATTCTTTCGTTGTGCGGTGCCCTCTGTTATGGTGAACTGGGAGCCAATATACCCGAGTCGGGAGGGGATTATTATTATATCAGCCGGATGCTTCATCCGGCACTCGGTTTTTTATCCGGCTGGGTTTCCCTGATCGTAGGATTTTCAGCACCTATTGCTGCAGCAGCGATGGCCATGCAGATTTACCTGGCAGAGATTGTACCGGGATGGCCTGTTCGATCAGCGGCCGTGATGGTAATTCTTCTGATCTCACTTTTACATGCCTACGATTTACGGCTTGGAATCAGAGTTCAAATGGGACTGGTTATTTTGAAAATCCTTCTTATCATAAGTTTTATTGCAGGGGTGCTGGTTGCCGGGCCCCGCTTTGATCACAGGATAGTGCTGGAATATAATCCTGATTTCTGGTACACGTCCTCTTTTGCTGTTATTCTTATTTTTGTGGCCTTTGCATACAGCGGATGGAATGCGGCTTCTTATATAGGTGCTGAAATTAAAGATGCGGGGAAGAACCTGCCCCAGGCCCTTATCCTGGGGACATCGATGGTGACAATCCTTTATGTGCTGGTTAACTACGCCTACGTCAGTTCAGTATCAGTTAAAGATCTTGCAGGTGTTGAAAGTGTTGCCAACACTGTTGGTGTTGCCCTGTGGGGACATGCAGGTGGGAACGTGATTTCGATTTCCATTGCTATTGGTCTTGTGTCAACTGTCAGCGCCATGATTATCATTGGTCCCCGGGTGTATGAAGCCATGGCCAGTGACAGACTTTTCCCTGTGCGCCTGGCAAAATTAAATGATCACGGCGTTCCGTCGACTGCTGTCGGTCTGCAGGGCATTCTTGCGGCGCTCTTTGCGTTGACATCATCCTTTGGAACGTTACTGATTTATATTGGTTTTACACTGAACATATTTGCTGCCCTTACGGTGTTTTCAGTGTATCAGATGAGGAAGCGGGACCTGTCCCGCATCAGGGTGTGCCGGGGGTATCCGTTTACCCCTCTTATTTTTCTCGTCTTTACCCTGTGGATGACCGTCTGGAGTATTCATTCTAACCCCATGGCTGCGCTTTCAGGACTGGGAACTCTCGGGGCAGGATATCTCCTGTACCGGGTTCAGAAGAGGAGAAATCTCAGGGTGCAATAGTAACATTCCGATGAGTCAGCGATTATAGAGCCGCTCACAGAAGGCACTGATGGAGTGCATTTATGATAGAATTATTACAGATATGATTGCAGAGAGCAGAAATAAAATAACGGGTTTCTTTACAAAAAAGGTCTGGGAAATAGACACCGGGACCCTTGGCAGGTTCAGGACCTTTCTTATTACACTCCTGAGGCTGCTGTACGTGGCCATACGGGAATTTACCGAGGGACAGCTGACCCTCAGGGCCATGAGCCTTGTCTACACGACCCTGCTTTCGATTGTCCCGGTGCTGGCCATAAGTTTCTCTGTGCTCAAGGCATTTGGTGTGCATAATGACGTGGTGGAGCCATTTCTTCTCAGGTTCCTTGCCCCTCTGGGAAGTAAAGGCAGCGAGATAACGTTTAAAATCATAGGGTTCGTTGAAAATATGAAGGTAGGCGTGCTCGGCTCCCTCGGGCTTGGCATGCTCATATTCACAGTAATTTCCGTAATCCAGAAAGTAGAAAAGGCCTTCAATTCCATTTGGAGAATCAAGAAGCCAAGAAGTCTGGCCCGACGATTCAGTGATTATATCAGTATAATGCTCATAGGTCCCGTCCTTATGTTCTCGGCCATCGGACTCACGGCCTCCCTCATGAGCAGTGCCATTGTCCAGAGAATTGTGTCCCTTGAACCTTTCGGGACGGTATTTTATTTTGTTGCTGAAAAATCTCCGTATTTTCTCGTTTGTGCAGCATTCACATTTCTGTATATTTTCATTCCCAATACAAAAGTAAAGTTCACGTCTGCCCTTGTGGGTGGTGTACTGGCGGGGATCATGTGGGAAACTGCGGGCTGGGCATTTGCAGGATTTATTGTTACATCGACAAAATACGCGGCGATTTATTCGGGGTTTGCCATTCTTTTCATGTTTATGATCTGGCTCTATGTAAACTGGCTGATACTTCTCGTTGGCGCCCAGTTGTCCTTCTATTATCAGTTCCCGCGATATCTTTCCGTAAAGAAAGAGGCATTGCAGCTTAACAACCGCCTTAAGGAAAGACTTGCCTTTCTGATAATGTATTTTATCGGATTTAATTACTATCATAACAAGCAGGCCTGGACGCTCCATTCTCTCGTTGACCGTCTTAACCTGCCAATTGACCCGGTCAATGAGGTCATTTCAGCATTAGAAAAGAATTCTCTTCTTCTTGAGACAGGAGATGACCCGCCTGCATACCTGCCTGCAAGGGATATTGAGACAATCACACTAGAGGAACTCCTTAATTCAGTACGGCTGGCAGATCACGATACTGCTTTCATTGCAGATCACCTTTCTTCCATACCCGAGATCGACAGGGTGATAAGCGGAATGGATACTGCCATTACAGAGTCACTGGACAGGAGAACGTTAAAGGATATTGTCCTTTCTTCCCCATGAGTATTTTTATTATTTGCACTTCTCCATAATCGGGAAAGAACGTAAATAATTCATTAAGGCCTTAATTTTATAGCGTAAAGTTTCTTGACAATAGAAGCCAAAAAGTAGATAATATATTTTAATATTCCTATTTATCCGCCTGAAGGGGGTCAAATCAATATGAGTCGAATTTTATTCATTGCCCATGTCGATAGAACTATGCTGCTCAGTGGTGGTTTTGTCACCTTTGGCCCGATGTGGCTATCGGCAGTACTGAAAAGGGACGGACATCAGACGACGATTGCCGGGGTTAATTATAACGAGGTCGAGAAGACCTTTATGGAATTCAGGCCTGATATTGTTGCCTATACTACATTCAGCGGTGGCCAGAATACCTATCTGGACTGGAACAGGAGATTAAAGCAGAAGTTTACATTTTACTCCATGTTCGGAGGCCCGCATGTTACCTTTTCTCCGGAAATGGTGGAAGAAGA
>JBFKMY010000151.1:0-6092 GCA_041629615.1 Thermodesulfovibrionia bacterium
AGGCCATTGCGTCCATACAGGGCGAACTGGTATCTGTAGAAGCTGATGTAGCCCGGCTCATTAAGGAAATGGAAGCGTCAATAGACGAGGCCGATGCGTTTATTAAAACGATTCCTGAAAATTGAGATGCCGGTGAAAATGAGGACCTTATGGATAATAAAGGAGGGTAAATGAATATTGAACTCTTAGTGCTGTGTGATGCTGCTACGGATTATCAGGGCAAGTTGAACATTCTCGGGACCTTTGACTCAATATGGGCCAAACAGATGCCGGCGGTCCACCCGTTATGTGCTGTTGCCTTGAGACTGCGTGTCTTAAAGACAGAAGAAGGAGAGCATAAAATTAAAATAACCCTTGTTGATGAAGACGGCAGGGCAGTGGTCAAACCCGTTGAAGCCAGTGTCAACATTGTATTTAATAATGCGTCTCTCCCTTCAATGGCAACGAATATGATTTTAAACCTGCAGGGCCTTAAATTCCCGGACTACGGAGAATACTCCATAGATCTGACGGTTGACGGAAGACATGAAGCAACGCTTCCCCTGTTTGTAAACAGAATTCCCGAACAACCGAGTAATTGATGAGATTTCTCTTTATATGGGATGCGTCCGTCTCCCGGAGAGAAATTCCACTTTACAATTCTGCTACTATTTTATTAGACTTTTTTCAGGTGTTTTAGGATGGCGGTAGAGACAGCCCGGCTGTCAACATGAAGAAATTCCCGGGAAAGATATTTTTTTAATTATGGTCATTAAGGAGGTTAGTCATATGAATGAATTCATCAAAGGTCGTTTAGTGGTTTTCACGCTCTTTCTTGCTGCTGCCCTCTCTTTCACCGGGTGTCAGACAATGCAGGGGGCCCTCAACAGGACAAAGGAAGTTTTTGGTGTGAAGAAAAGGACCATAATGGTCGGTGAGGTCAGAGATGCCCGGAGTTCCATGGAGGGGGTCAAAGCACAGTTTCAATCAGCCATGGAACAGTTCAGGTCCCTTGTAACCAGCAGTCAGGGGGCATTGGATAAAAGACATAAAATTCTTAAAGCGGCATATGAAAAGACGGAAAAGAAGGCAGCAGACATTCAAGGGAAAATTGATGCTGTAAAAATAGTGGCTGAGGAACTGTTCACAGAATGGGAGACGCAGCTGGACCAGTATACCAGTGATAATCTTCGTAGGGGCAGTGAGCAGAGGCTGCAGGAAGCGAGGAATCAGACGGTGATATTTATTAATGCCATGACAGGGGCCAATGAAAAGGCCGGCCCTGTTCTTGCCGCTTTCAGTGAGCTTGTGTTGTTCTCATCCCATGATCTGAATGCCGAGTCAATCGAGGCCATATCAAATGAGATGCTTTCTGTGGAACAAAAGCATGATTCACTTATTAAAGGGATTGACCTGTCTATGAGCGAGGCGGACAGGCTCGTTGATTTAATGATGGGCACGGAGATGGATGTGAATGGTACAGGCAGGGAACCCTGATCCGTGATGAACGGACGTCGGGAGGCCAGGCAATATAGTATTCAGAGGATGCAGGATACACACACGCACAGGGAGTCAGTCCTATCAGGCAGGGACTTCCGGATTCTTTAATGGGGCGATTTTATCATTCTTGCGCATGAGTATCTTTCTGCTTTTTCTCCTGGATGTCGTCTTTCCCTCTTCAATCAGAAACTGCTGGTAGGGGATTTTTGATACTATCTCCTCGGCAGTTGTCAGGCCTTCTTCAACTTTTGACCATGCATCTTCAAAAAGAGTCTGTGTCCCGGCTTTTCTTGTGGTTTCCCAGAGATCGTCCTCGCTGAAATCCCGTGCGATCAAACGTCTCAGCTGTGTATTCATGGAGAGGAGTTCATATACTCCTATTCTGCCGGCGTATCCGGTATTATTGCACTTCGCGCACCCTTTACCCTTGTAGTATGTTTCTAAATGCGGAAGGATAATGCCGAACAGTTCTTCTGGCGGCGCAGTCTCTATTTTACAATGTGTACATATTTTTCTTACCAGTCTTTGCGCGAGAATCCCGCTCACGGCTGAAGTAACCAGGAAAGATTCCAATCCGATGTCCAGCAGTCTCGTAATTGTGGAAACGGTGTCATTTGTATGCAGTGTGCTTAATACAAGATGTCCGGTCAGGGCAGAGCGTGCACCAATTTCTGCTGTGTCAAGGTCGCGTATTTCTCCCACCATAATAATGTCCGGATCCTGCCTCAGCACGGAGCGGAGGGCGCCGGCGAAAGTAAAGCCAATGGCTTCATTGATCCCGACCTGAGTTATTTCCGGAAGCTTATATTCAACAGGTTCTTCAATGGTAATAATGTTTTTTGTTTCGTTTCGCAGCTGCTGCAGAATGGAATAGAGAGTTGTAGTTTTTCCACTGCCCGTTGGTCCTGTAATCAACAGCATTCCCTGCGGCTGCTTAATAATTTCAATAAGCGGTTTTAAGATCTTCTCTGAGATCCCGAGTTTAATTAAGGGAATCAGTCCTGTAGTCGGATCAAGGAGCCGGATGACAATTTTTTCACCATGAACGGAAGGGAGTGTTGATATCCTTAGGTCCACGGTCTTGTTTTTAAGTCGCAATGCACTCCTGCCGTCCTGGGGGAACCTTCTATTGGTGATGTCGAGATTTGCTATAATCTTGATTCGCGAAATGACTGAATCACGTATTCTTTCCGGGAAGCTGATCATGTTTTTCAACTCGCCATCTATTCTGTACCGTACCTGGACAAATTTTTCTCTCGGCTCAATGTGGATATCGCTTGCATCGTAATTCACCGCATCAGCAATAATCATGGTCACCAGTTTGACAATGGGCGGGGCCTCACTATCTTTAAACAGCGTATTAAAGCTTATTTCCTGTTTATCTTCCTTTTTAAAGTCTTCCTTGACAAACTCGACTTCACTATATGCCGGTATTTCCTTTAGCAGGTCCCATGTCACATCGGAAGAGCCGTACGTCTCTTCTATCGCACCAAGTATATTCGTTTCAGGTGCAACGGTCACGATAATTCTCAGCCCTGACTGAAAAGTAAGATCATCAATAGTCCAGAAGTCAAGAGGGTCTGCCATGGCAACCACTATGCCTTTGTCACGTTTCTCAAGGGGAAAGATTATTTTTCGTTCAGCGGTTTCTCGCGGTACGAGGGCAAGCAGTTCTTTTGAAGGAGAATAGGAATTGCAGTCAACCCTCGGAATTGAAAGCTGCCGTGAGATGGTCTCAGCTATCTGCTCTTCGTTTATATAGCCCAATTCGACAAGTATTTTCCCGAGTCTCTTGTTTTTTCCCGTTTGGAGCATAAGGGCATTATCAAGCTGTTCTTCCGTAAGAAGACCTGCTTCGACGAGGAGTGCACCTAACTGTTTTTTTGCCATTCCTGGTCCACCTTTTCATTTATTGAATTTCGATGAAATTCAATGCATTATGAAGACGATATTTCTATAGTCTTATCGGCAGGAACCATCCTCAGCTTTAGCTGCGAAGCCTGTGTAAAAAAGATGTTGGATCGTTTTCATTAAAATAATGATTAAATTCAGAATGGGGCATCCCGACGTTTGTCTGCAGGCGTCATTAACACAACATCACCTCATAATAAAGGAGGAGGACACTCATTACTGATTGTCCGGTATTCTCAAACATCGAAAAAAAGCTGTAAATACAGGTTCTTGATCAAACGGCAGAATATGCGCTGGTATTATTCTCTATGATTATTTTAAAATATTCAGTTAAGACTCTGAAACGGGAACATGCCTTTAAGTTTTCCATGTAAGAAAAGACTCAGGCTTGCATAAAGACGGATCAACAGAATAAAACAAGAGAAGATATGAACAGGGAAGATATAAGAAACATTGCCATTATTGCACACGTAGATCACGGAAAGACCACCCTTGTTGACTGTATGCTGCTTCAGGCCGGTATCTTCCGCGCCAATGAAAGGGTTCAGGAAAGGATCATGGACACAATGGACCTTGAGCGTGAAAAGGGGATCACGATAATGGCGAAAAATACAGCGGTCGTTTACAACGGAGTAAAGGTAAACATCATTGATACTCCCGGGCATGCTGATTTCGGGGGGGAGGTGGAAAGGACAATGAAGATGTCCGACGGTGTGCTGCTGCTTGTTGATGCTTCAGAGGGCCCCCTTCCGCAGACACGCTTTGTCCTGAAAAAGGCTCTTGAACTGAATCTGCCCCCGATTCTTGTGATAAACAAAATCGACAGGCCTGATGCACGGATCCGGGATGTCCTCAATGAAGTCTATGATCTTTTCATTGATCTTGATGCCCGGGAGGAACAGCTCGAATTCCCCGTTGTCTATACAAATGCAAAAGAAGGAATCGCAAAACGTGATCTCAATGATGGAAGTAATGACTTAAGGCCGCTCTTTGACCTGATTATTAAGACTGTCCCCCCTCCTGAAGGAGACAGGGAAGGATTGCTGCAGTGTCTTGTCACAAATATTGATTACAATGATTATGTCGGAAGGCTGGCCATCGGACGGGTGTTTTCAGGCACGATCAAGGTCGGTGATGATGTGGCAGTAGTAAACGGGAGCAGCGGGGCTGTTAAAACAAAGATAACATCCATTTACACATTTGAAGGTCTTGAACGTGTAGAGACAAAGACGGTACCCGCCGGGGATATCGTAGCACTTGCAGGAATACAGGGGATAAATATCGGTGATACGATCACTGATATTGAAAACCCGCGACCGCTTCCACGGATAAAGGTGGATGAACCGACTATTGCCATGGTCTTTTCAATTAATTCTTCTCCCTTTGCAGGCAAGGAGGGGAAATATGTTACTTCAAGAAAGCTGAGAGAGAGACTGGAAAAGGAACTCCTCTATAACGTTTCAATAAAAGTCGACTTCAGCAATGCAGATTCCTTCAGGGTCATGGGACGGGGAGAACTTCAACTTGCCATATTGATTGAAATAATGAGAAGAGAAGGGTATGAGCTCTCCGTTGCAATGCCTGAGACGATAACAAAAGAACTCAATGGAGCGCTCCATGAACCGATGGAACTGCTGGTGATCGATGTGCCGGAGGAGTATATCGGAGTGGTAACCCAGAAAACGGGAATGAGAAAAGGAAAGATGCAGAAGATGCAGAACAATGGGAGCGGCAGGGTGCGACTTGAGTGTAGAATTCCCTCAAGAGGACTGATCGGCTTCAGGTCTCAATTCCTTACTGACACAAGAGGCACAGGTCTTCTGAATCACCTCTTTGACGGATATGAACCATGGCATGGTCCCATGTCAAAACGACAGACCGGAGTGCTTGTCTCAGACAGAAAAGGGAAATCAACGACATATGCACTCTATCACCTCCAGCCACGAGGCACGCTTTTTATAAAAGAAAATATGCCTGTTTATGAAGGAATGATTATTGGAGAGAATTCCAGGGACAATGACCTGGATGTAAATGTTACAAAGGAAAAGAAGCAGACAAACATGCGCGCAGCCGGCTCTGACGACACCCTTCAATTGATCCCGCCAAAATTATTGACACTTGAGCAGTCACTTGAGTTTATCAAGGAAGACGAGTTTGTTGAGGTCACCCCTGAGTCAACACGGTTACGAAAGAAAATCCTTGAAGCCAGCAGGAGGCCGAAAGTCAGGGCTTAAAATAGAAGATGACACAGTATCTTCTGTGAGTATGGCGCGGCAGCTGTGCGATACGGAATGATCAACCCTTCTCCGCATCTCTCTCCACTGAATGAAATATGATTCTAAAGTGTGTTACTATGGACGGAGCGCTTGTGGCGTTCCGGCACGAATAAAGCAATTATCCTCATTTTCATAAAGACAGGGTATTTAGTTGCTGTATTCCGTACATCCTATGCTTACCGTTAAAAGAACAGACAGGTTTCTGGTGTGGGGAATAAAAGGTGCCCTTTTCCTGATACCCTGCCTCCCGCTTTATGTCACTCCTTCATTAGCGTTCCCCTATATAACAGGAAAAAACTTTGCGTTCAGGATACTCGTCGAGTTTGCAGCTGCTTTATGGCTGGGCCTTATCGTGTCAAACAAAGAGTACCGTCTTCACAATTCTGCAATAACCATATCAATCCTGATATTTACGTTTATTGTCGG
>JBFKMY010000152.1:0-6085 GCA_041629615.1 Thermodesulfovibrionia bacterium
GAGGGCTGATATGTCGGGAACGTTCATCATTTTCAGGAAGGAATTCAAGGGCTACTTTATTTCTCCCATTGCGTATATTGTCATTTCGATCTTCCTTATATTAACGGGATGGTTTTTCTTCTCCACCTTCTTTCTGTTCGGCCAGGCGGAAATGAGGAGTTTTTTTTCCCTCCTGCCGATTATATTTTCGTTTATCATCCCTGCTGTTACCATGCGGCTTTTCTCTGAAGAATTCAATACCGGCTCCTATGAACTTATCATGACCATGCCCGTCAGTAATCTTGCGATTATTATGGGAAAATTCATGGCAGCTGCTGTTTTCGTTTTCATGATGCTCGTGCCGACGGTTATGTACAGCATCTTTATCTCGTTTATCGGCGACCTTGACTGGGGGCCCGTGATAGGCGGCTATATGGGGGCCCTCCTCCTGGGGGCGGCTTTTTCATCAATAGGTCTGTTTGCATCATCGGTCACGCGCAACCAGATAATTGCCTTTATCATCGGCATGTCCTTATGTTTTACACTTGCCCTGATCGACAAGATGCTCTTTTTTCTCCCCGAAGCAGTGCTCAATATTTTTCAGTATCTGGGTGCGGACTTTCATTTTCAGAATATTTCCAAAGGCATAATCGATTCACGGGACATCCTGTATTTTTTCAGCATCTGTTTTATCATGCTTTACAGCACGCATCTCGTTATTCAGGAGAAGAAATAACAAATGAAAATGAAACAGAAAGATAAAGCGGGGTATGTAAAATTCATCATCTACCTCGTTGTCGTTGTCCTGCTGAATGCAGCAGGGATTACTTTATTCCTGAGGGCGGATCTGACAGCGAACAGGATGTATTCATTGTCCGAAGCAAGCAAGAACGTAGTATCCACCCTTTCCGAGCCTCTGACCGTCAAGGTATTTTTTAACAGCAACCTCCCTGCTCCGTACAACAATATTGAGCGTTACCTTCACGATCTTCTTGAGGAGTATGCGATTGCAGGGAACAGGTATTTTAATTACCAGTTTTTCAAGGTATCGGGCGAGGAGGATGCCCTGTCAGCGCAAAACCAGAAACTTGCTCAAAGCTACGGGATACAGCCTGTTCAGATACAGAATATAGAGCAGGATGAAGTCAAGTTCCTGAAGGCATACATGGGCATGGTACTGATCCACGGAGATATTATTGAAGCACTGCCCACCATTACGACAACGGACGGGCTTGAATATCAGATAACATCGGCTATCAGAAAAATGAACAATAAAATCAGTGCCCTCCTGAGACTGAAGGACATGATATCAATAAAGCTCTTTCTTTCTTCATCACTCAGGGTCGTAGGCCCGTACATGAACATTACGGGACTTCCTGAACTGCCCTCAGAAGTTGAAGGTATCGTCCACAGGCTGAATGACAAGAGCTTTGGTAAACTTTCTTTCTCCACACTCGATCCTTCAACGAATGACAATGATGAGAAGGATGCCCGGAAATACAAAGTCCTCCGTCTTGACTGGGACACATTCCAGGACCGAAGGGGAAAAATGATTGCTGCGGACAGGGGGTATGCGGGAATAGTTGTCGAGTACGGGGACACATTTGAGGCCCTTGAGCTGATAGAGGTGATGCGCCTTCCTTTATTCGGGACGCAATACCAGCTTGCCGATCTGGCAGGTCTTGAAAAGGCGATAGATAAAACAGTCGAAAATCTCATCAATATCAATGAGGAGATAGGCTATCTGGCCGACCACGGCACCCCGTCCGTTGAGGCCCTGCCTCCCATGATGGGACAAATGCAGCAGCAGGAGTCACTTTCACGTCTGAATGCACTTCTCTCACAGGAGTATTCTCTTCAACAGGTGAATTTAAGGGACGGAGGCATCCCGGACAGTTTCTCAACCTTGATTATTGCCGGGGCAAAGGAGAATTTTACCGACTATGAGCTGTACCAGATTGACCAGTTCCTTATGAAGGGAAAGAACCTTGCCATCTTTATGGATTCATTCAATGAAGTGACCCCGCAGGGACGTCAGGGGATGAACCAGTTTCAGCGGTCCTTCTGGGTGCCGGTCAATACAGGCCTTGAAAAGCTCCTTCTTCATTACGGGATCAGTGTCACACAATCCATTGTACTTGATGAAAACAGTTATAAACAGCAAATGCCGCGCCAGTTTGGCGGCGGTGAGCAGCCTATTTATTTTGCCCCGATTATCAAAAATGAGATGATCAACAAGGACGCGGATTATTTGAGGAACATAAAAGGCCTCGTTGTGATAAAGGCATCACCGGTGGAGGTGCGGGATGATGTGTTAAAAAACAGCGGGATCACCCCGGCCGTGCTTTTTTCCTCATCCGACAGGTCATGGGAAATGAAAGAGAGGATCAATCTCGATCCCATGTTCCTGAGACCGCCGGTTAATGAGGAAGAATTCAGGAGCATGCCTCTGGCATATATGCTCGAGGGGCCTTTCCCGAGTTACTTTGCAGACAGGCCGATACCGGAAAAGACCGGCGCGGAAACACATCAGGATGATAGTGGCGAAGAGGATGACGGGAAGGACAAGACGGAAGACGGCATTGACATGTCTGCCATTAAAAGTGAAGGCATCACTGTCAGGAAAGGGAAGCACGCAAAAATATTTCTCATCGGCACATCGGAGATTTTGAAGGATAATGTTATTGACGAAGAAGGGAAAACCCCGAATGCACAGTTTGTGATGAATGTGATTGATTATTTAAACAACAGGGAAGATATAGCGGTCATGCGAAGTAAAACCCAGCGCTTTAACCCTCTGAAGGACATATCTCCGGCAGCGAGGACAACAATTAAAAGCGCCAATGTAGCAGGACTTCCCCTGCTCGTCATTATTGCCGGGGTGATTGTGTGGGGAAGACGGACCTCAAGAAAGCGCATGATCCAGAGGATATTCAGCAGGCAGGCATAAAGGACCGCATAATGGTACACCAGATAAAGGGAGCTTCACAATGAAGGCGAAAAAAGAAATTGCACTGCTTTTTTTTATCATATCCGTTCTCGTTTTTTACCTCTATGCCGAACGGGGTGATAAAACCCACTATGCCCTCCCTGAGATACGCCAGATTCAATCTGATACCATATCTGAGATACACATCAGGAAAGGAGACTCCCTGATTGCTGTCGTGCGCGAAGGCGACAGCTGGCTGGCGGGTGACGAAAAATACCGGGCAGACAAAGTACTTGTTGAAAATATGCTGAAGGGAATTTCAGCACTGACACTGACGGCGCTCGCATCTGAGTCCAAAAATTACAGCCTTTATGAGCTTGATGAAAAAGACAGAATTGAGGTGTCGGTGTATAAAGGTGATACTATCCTTCGTACAGTAAACATCGGGAAACCCGCATCCTCCTATCGTTACACCTTTGTCATGATAGATGATGATCACCGCGTCTATCATGCGGGGGGCAACTTAAGAAATGAGTTTGACAAAAAAATATCCGATCTTCGCGACAAAACGGTTATGTCATTTAATGATGACATTATAGAAGTTGTCCTGAAGAAGGGCAGGGAAGAAATGACAATAGTAAAGGCTCTCCCGCCTGTTTCTGTTGATGTTGCCGGAAATGAGACCGGCTCATCAAGGCCCGATGAATCGGGGCCGGAGTGGGCGACTGCTGATGGAAAGGCTGTCAAAAAGAGTGAAATGGACAGCATGGTAAACGCATTATCGAATTTTCAATGCGATGCATTTATTGAAGACAGAACAAAGGAAGACTTCAAAGCGCCAATCTATACGCTCACCCTCAAAGGAGTAAACACCTACAGCATCTCGCTCTTTGAGAAAAAAGACAGCCAGCATCCTGCTGTGTCCTCGGAAAGCGAATACCCCTGCCTCCTTTCGGAATGGAAGGCAGCTCAGATCATGAAGGATTTTAAGGGCCTGCTTGAGGAAGGGACGTAACACAGAGTACCCGGCACACGCCAGAAACAGCCCCGGGGCCGCCTCCTGAGAAAATATTACTTTAATGAACACTGTGAGTCGCACATCTCCATTGCCCGCTGTCATACTTATCACCGCACTGATAACGTACGCTGCATTGATCATATCGTGCTGTCACTACGAAAGATTAACGGGTGATGCTGTTTTATATTTAGGTATTGCTGAAAAATACGTAAGGGGTGACGTGAGCAATGCCATAAATGGCTACTGGGGGCCCCTTCTCTCATGGCTCCTGGTTCCTTTTCTGGCCGCTGGTTCCTCTCACGTGTTTGCAATAAATTCATTAAACGTAATTTTTGGTCTATTAACAATAACCGGTGTATGGAAATTTTCCTTCAGATTTGAAATAACGGAAACCATCAGAAGTATCATTCTCGTGCCATTAGTTCCCATTCTGCTTTTTATTTCACTGATACAGCCCATGGACTTTCTGCTTTTATGTATACTTGTTTATTATCTGAGCATAATATTCCATAAAGACTATCCCGTGAAGTCATCCTATGCTGCGTTAAGCGGTTTTCTCGGTGCCTGTGCATTTTTTTCCAAACCCTACGGCTTCCCTTTTTTTATCAGCCACTTTCTTTTGATGAATGCCTGCCATTATTACGGAAGCTCCTCGAGAGATACCAGAAGGAAGCTCCTGAGAAGCATGTGCATCGGATTTGTGGTATTTTTTCTTCTAAGCGGTGTCTGGATTGCGCTCATCAGCAGTAAATATGATCGTTTCACCTTTTCAAATATGGGAAGAGGGGTCTTTGCATCCCTGGGACCAGGATCTGAACATGAAACACTGGAAAAGGGGGACCCTATCTTCTTTGAAGGTTTTTTTGAACCGCCAAATGAGACGGCAGTGGTTATTTACGAGGACCCCAGTTACGCAAGAAAAAAGACATGGAGCCCTCTGGAATCGAGAAATTCATTTAAACATTACATGAGCAATCTTTCGGAGAATTTTTTTGAAAGTCTCCGGATATATGAGTCTTTTTCCCGGTTGTCATTTGCCATATTGCTTGCATATATTTTAATGCTGTTCGCCCAGCCGCATACCGGGCTCTTTTCCCGCAGAGATATACTCTATCCATTCATAACAATCATTCTCTATACCGGAGGATATGCTCCCTTTCATTTTGAAACAAGGTATTTATGGATTGTTAATATCCTGCTTTTGCTTATGGGCGGCAGGGTGCTCGATGAATTACTGCGGAGTGATTTTATGAAAAAGGGCATAAGGAGAAAAATAGTAATAACATTTTTTATATTATCCTTTGTCATATCACCCGTAAAGGCCTCTTTTGAAATAGGGAAAAACAATATTAACAGGGAAATGTTTATGCTTGGGACGAGATTAAATAAACAGTATGAGATCAAGGGAAATATTGCATCGAACAGACATATAGGGCGCACTGCATCACATGACTCATGGCATCAGACATTCCGCCTTGCCTACTGGCTGAACAACAGATACTATGGTCAGCCGGAAGAAAATATCAGCGATGAAGAACTTAAAAGTGAGCTGGAAAAGTATGGCATTGATTACTACTTTTTCTGGGGTGACGCGGAGGAAGTTCCGCAGTTTCTCTTTCAATATAAAGAATTGACGAAAAGGGACATCCCCGGTTTGAAGATATATTCTCTCAACGAAAAAAAGGGAGCCTGATTCCCTCCCCTTCAGGGCGTGTAATACGTTCCCTCAGCGCAGGCCCTGCATAATATTTTACCATCCTTTGCAACGTCCCTTTTGTCCTGCACATATTCCCCGCATGCATCGCACATAATCCTGCGCAATGGCCTGCCCGGCATATCTTCTTCGGGAACTTCAACCGTTACCTCCTTGCACGTGAAGAGTTCATCGTCGGGCATTATCTTGTACGCTTCAAGCTGGCACTTATATTTATCTTCACTGCCGGCGAAATAATTCCTTGCCTTGTCTTTTGAGTCTTCTCTTGCGAGTATCCTGACGGCCCTGCCTGTTTCCAGATTTACAAACGTTGCTGCCATCTTTCCGAAATCAAGGAACTTCAGTGACCTTTTACCAAGGCTGCAGCCGGTGACGGACTGGATCGCATCGGTGGCGCAGCGGTCTATCTCGACATATACAATGAACTTTTTCCTGTCCTCACCTC
>JBFKMY010000153.1:0-5966 GCA_041629615.1 Thermodesulfovibrionia bacterium
AAATGTTTTCCATGGCCTTCTTATGAAGATCATTGTTGTTCATTTTGAGTTTTATGCCGGAAAGGCTTCTGCCTCTGTCCTGATTCTTCCAGACAACATCTCCAGAGAGTGCGACAGAGGCCTTGCTTTCAGGAAGCTTTACATTTAACTGCAGGTTTTCATACTGAATGAAGTTAAAATCTTTTGCCTCAAGGCAGAGTCCTTCGCAGGAGACATTTCGCGTCAGGGCATCGGTATACTCAACAGCTCCATAGGTTGGTTTGAATGCAACACGTAAAGGAAGATCAAATCGTTTAAATTTTCTTTTACTTGTTCCCATCGTGTTATACCTCTCTTTATGTGATAATGTATTTATAAAAGTAACGATCCTGTTAAAAAAACTGGCCCACTGAATATTCATAGATAATAAATCATATTATATTGATGAAAAAATGTAAATAAGGTCAAACCGGATGCATTCGGTCCATTATTTCATGAGGCTTTCCTCAGATTGTGCGCTTTCCTTCCCTCATAGTATCCTGCTAACGCTGTACAGAGATACTTGAAAATTACCTGAATCTCACCTATAATCTTTTAAAAGTACATGGGAGGTTTTTTTATGAAAAAGCCGGTCATTTATATCATTATCCTTTTATTCGCATTCCCTTCTTTTCTCTCTGCAGACAACAACCTCCGGTATTCCATCATGGTATCCAAGTTCGATAACCGCTCCAACTGGTCCGGGAACTGGAACCTTGCTGATACCTTCGGTGCCGTACTCACCGACAGTCTCCAGCAAACAGGCAAATTTATTGTCCTCGGGGAAAAGGACATGCGGCAGGAATCCATGGCCGAACAGGACCTGGGGACAACGGGAAGGATTGCCGGTGGGAAAAAAATGCCAAAAATAGGGCACATGACCCCTGCACAGATCCTTGTCAAAGGGGAGATTACACATTTTCAACACTCTACAACAGGCGGTCTGGGAGGATTTAAGATTAAGGGCTTTAAACTCGGGGCCGGAACGGATAAAGCAGAAATAAATGCGGTAATATATGCTGTTGACTCTACAACCGGTCAGGTTGTGGCATCCAAAAAAGTCGTTGGCGAAGCATCGAGGACAGGCCTGGACGTCGGATTTTCGGACAGGGACTGGGCAGCGGATCTCGGCGGATTCAAAAAGACAAATGTGGGAAAGGCCGTTGAAAAGGCCGTTGATGAAGCAGTCGAGTTTATAAGCCTTCAGATAGAGAACATTCCCTGGGAAGGAAGCATAATACTGGTATCAGGAGAAAAAATTTACATAAACAGGGGGGAAAGGGAAGGAGTCTCTGTGGGCCAGACGTTTGTCGTAGGCCGCAGTGAAGAACTCAGGGACCCTGATACAGGAGAACTTCTCGACATTTCCATGGAAAAGATAGGGAAAATCAGGATAGATACCGTAAAAGAAAAAATTTCCATAGGGAAATCAATTGAAGCGAATAATGCGCTTGAAAAGGGAATGACAATAATGGTGCCCTGAAGTGGGCTGTATACTAAAATCTTACCCGCCTATCCGCTAATCATCTTACCCTCTTTAGTTCCGCAGCAACGTGCCGGGCTATTCTCCAATAATTTTCACCAGCACCCTTTTTTTCCGCAGGCCGTCAAATTCACCATAGAAAATCTGTTCCCATGTACCGAAGTCCAGCGCAGCGCCGGTCACCGCCACAACGACCTCGCGACCCATTATCTGCCTTTTTAAATGGGCATCTCCGTTGTCCTCTCCTGTTCGGTTGTGCTTATACCGTGATACCGGATCATGGGGTGCGAGGGCTTCAAGCCATACATCGTAGTCATTATGGAGACCGGATTCATCATCATTGATAAAGACAGACGCCGTGATATGCATGGCATTTACAAGACAGAGCCCTTCCTTTATCCGGCTTTCTTTCAAACACTCCACAACCTGCGGGGTTATGTTTATAAATGCACGCCGTGTCGGGACAGTGAACCAGAGTTCCTTGCGATATGATTTCATTCATCCTCCCCTCACTCCTCTCCCGTGCCGGGGCAGGCCTCAGCAGGGAAAGGACGGTGTTTCGCTGTTATCGTCGCTCCCGGACCAGGTGCATAATCATTTCTGCAGCCTCTTCAGGAGATTTTTTTTCCGTGTCAATTATAACATCAGGGTCTTCAGGTTCTTCATAGGGGACATTGAGCCCCGGCACCGGCCATCCCGCTCTGCCCTTTTCATAGATCTTTCGCGGCGCTCCATGGGCGGCATTTCTTGTCTTTTCCCGCTCCATACACCGTTCAAGTGAACAGGAAAGATATACTTCAAAAAAATCGGGAATAAGCCCGCGTGCAAGCTGCCTCCAGGTCTTTTTGTTTCCCGTTGCATCCATAATTACTGTATGTCCCAGATGGTGAAGCATTTTTGCAGTATAAACAAGTGATCGGTATACGAGCTCTCTCTCGGCATCAGAATAAGTCGGTTCCGGGGTAACAATCTTTCGGAGTTCATCCATCCTGATAATCACTGCGTCAGACATCTTCTCCTTAAACGCCGCTGCAACCGTGCTTTTCCCGCATCCCGGCAGACCTGTGATCCATATGACAACAGCCATATTCTATTATACCCATGAAAGGTCCCGGATGCGAGAGAGATTGTCTGATTCCGCACGTAACAGGAAAACATTTCAAACAGCTGTCATGATGAGGATATGGTTTAATTTATTCTTTTCAAAAAAATATCCTTCTGGTAAAATGTGCTATGCAGCACAATGAAGACAATATCAGCTCAAGACTTCCCCTTATCCAGGAGGCTGATCTTAATGGCAAGGTTGTCCTCGTCAGGTTTGACCACAATGTCGTAAAAAAAGGAAAAATAAAGGACCCCTTCAGGATTGATAAGACCCTCGGTACGCTTTACTACATTGTTGACCGCGGCGGCAGACCCATCTTGATGACACACGTCGGAAGACCGCGGGACAAAAAGACAGGAAAAATCACATGCACCCCGGAAAATTCTGTTGAACCAATCGTCGAATACCTCAACCGCAAACTTAATGTAGATTTTTATATGCCCGAGTGTGATATTGATCCTGATCTTGGCATTTCAGGTCTCGGGAAATCAGTGTATCGCGCTGTTGGCGAGCTGAAGGACAGAAAAATAGGGGGAATCTATCTTCCCAATACCCGATGGTTCAGGGGAGAAGAAGAGCATGAGGGGTTCTTCAGGGATAATTTCGCCAATCTCCTCTCTGATCTGGCAGATGTATATGTGAATGATGCCTTTGGCTCCTGGCAGCCCCATGTATCAACCTATGATATAACTAAATTCATGCCATCCTATGCCGGGTTTCTCATGCAGCAGGAGATAGAGAATCTGAATAACGTGATCAACCCGGACACGCCCTTTTTAGCGGTCATCGCCGGCTCTAAATACGATACGAAGATAGGGCCGTTATATGCAATTTATAATAAAGCCGACCATTTGATTCTTGGAGGGGTTTTATATAATGCCTATCTGTGCGCCAAATACGGTATTACCATTAAGGGGATTGCCGCAGAGGATGTCAGGGCAGCGCAGGAACTAGTCTCAACAGACAGGGACAAACATAAAATTGTAGAACTTCCGTATATTGTCGAGTCAGACACCATGGAAGGCAGGATCACGGGCAAGTACAGGACCCTTTCACTCAGTGATTTCAAAGAAGGCGACCAGTACGGGTATATACTGGATATTGACCCGAAATCATTTTCAGACAGGAAAGTCACGGAGGTTTTACTGAATGCAAGCACCATTTTTGTAAATGCCGTAATGGGATTCACACCCCATTTTACTGCCGGATCAAAGGGGCTTGATGAGACAATTGATAAAAACACCTTTGCACTAAAAATGTACGGCGGCGGAGACACGCTTCAGGAATTCAAGAACCTTTGTCCGGGGCTTTACCTTTCCATCCTCGACAGCAACCGGTATTATTTCTTTACCGGAGGAGGAACAGTACTCACCGCGATAGAACAGGGAAGTCCGTACGGCTTAAAGCCGGTTCAGGCCTTAATGGAGAACAAGGAGAGTTCGGGAAAAAGCATATTGTGATACCTGCGGGAAAAATTCCGTTTTTCATCTGTTTTTTTATCGCCTCCCTGTCTTCTCAGGCGTTCTCCTTTGAAGGCCCCCTCCAGATAAACAATCTCTATCCGCTTTTCCTTCATGCCAATCAGCCCTATCTCGAAAAAGCTGCTCCGGAAAATTCCCTGTCCTGCAGCACTTCACATTCAAGCACCTATACCGTGACAGAGTCCCCGGAGTGGAACATTCACCTTGACATGGAAATTACTGCGCTTACCTTCAGATATAAACGGACCATAAAAGACGTGTTTGAATTTGGCCTGGATGTTCCCCTCTTACTTTTCGGCGGCGGCATTGCCGACGGATTCCTTGAAGAGTATCATGATTCGTTTGGCTTTGCCGATTACGGGAGAAGCAGCAGGCCCCATAATGACTTCCTTTATGAGGTCAGAAGAGGCGGTGATCTCATAATAAAGGGAAACAGCGGCACAGGATTCGGTGATGTCCGGCTTGCCATTAAAAAATCGCTGCTGTCATCGGACAAATACACGTTAAGTGTAAAGGGAGACATTGAGTTTCCTGTCACCCATGCGGAAGAGGGTTACAGCAACGGCAGTGTGGATACCGCTCTTTCCCTGCTGTTTGACCGGAATTTTTTCGACCGTATGATGACGTACTGGAATGTGGGCGCAGTTTTCCCCGGTGATGTCCGGGCACATGAAAAAGTGGACCTGCATAATTTTATATACGGCGGTCTGTCAGTGGAGGCAATGCTGGAAAAAGATCTTCATGTCCTTGTCCAGATCCACGGCCAATCTGCCCTCTATCCTCATACAGCAATATCAGCAGTGGATGGACAGGCGATCCTTATCGCCTTCGGCGGCAGGTATGAAGGAGACAATGAAAGCTACGAACTTTCATTAACAGAAGACCTTAACACAACAGGCGTGCCTGACTTTATTGTTAATTTTACCTATAAACTTATATTGTAAAGGACATAAAAATGAATAACGACAATGTATTTCATGACTGGATGGTCTCCTATCTCAGGGACAGGCTCGCAAGAGATTACGATACCGTCAGGATTAATCCCGGGGAAGTGAAAAATAATGATTTTAAGGGACATTACCCTGACCTCATTCTTGAAAATCATGGCCTCGTCCTTGCAATCATGGAAGTGGAAACTGAAGGAACTATTTCACGGGAAAGGGCTGATGAGTGGAAAAATATCGCTGATCTCGGAGCAAAGCTGATACTCATGGTCCCCAGGGCCGCAAAGGCAAAAGTCATAGACCTCCTGTGGAAGCAGGGCCTTGCAGGAAAAGCCTCAGTCGGGACCTATGATATCGCGATCAGTATGCCCTAGGGCCGTCCCGCATTGCACGCCGTCCCGGTCGCGGACACTGCTGTATTTCACTGATTAATAACGCCTCCCTGCCTGCCTTATTCCATGCAGGTGAATTTTTCTGTTTTGTCCCGCTCTTTCAGCCAGAGAAAGTAAAAATAAAGAATACGTGACATTATCCGATAATATAATGAGATCGTAACGGGGGGAAGTGCACGGGGTACCGGGCAGAGCATACTCATGACTGAACTACAGCAATGAGAACAATTGGATAATACATACGCAAAGGAGGAACAATGGGTTCAGACAATGTTGTCTTTCTGGAAGTTATCGAATGGTTTGCCAGATCAGGAGGGGAAATTGTGCACAGGATACCGGAACAGGGTTCCGGTGAGATAAAGCTTGGGGCGCAGCTTATCGTACGGGACAGTCAGGCAGCTGTTTTCTTCTACCACGGAAAGGCCTATGATGCCTTTGGGCCGGGGCGCCACACATTGAAAACAGCCAATATCCCCATCCTCAACAAAATCCTGAGCATACCCTGGGCGCTCACGAGTCCGCTCAGGACCGAGGTATATTTTG
>JBFKMY010000154.1:0-5953 GCA_041629615.1 Thermodesulfovibrionia bacterium
CATAAAAAAGTCTGCGCTCTTCCTCAAGTTCTTCAGTATCTTTTATAGCGTGAAAATGGGGCATAAGCCCGTCTTCAATCCCCGTAAGAAACACGACAGGGAATTCAAGCCCCTTTGCACTGTGCAATGTCATCAGGGACACTGAATCATCAGTGTTTTGTTCGTCAAGCCCGCTGAAAAGTGAAGCAGTATCGAGGAAACTCTTGAGGTCTTTGCCCTCGGAAGATTTCCTGAGCTCCATCAAATGGCCCTCCTTGTCTTCTCCCACCCATTCACGATAGCCGGTTTTGTCAAAAATCTCGTCGATTAATTCAAAGGCAGAGGCCTCTTTCCGGCCAATCAGCCCGTCAATTATATTCATAAAACCGCTGATTTTATCTTTTAATGACTTGGTATAACCATTACTCTTCAAAATATATTTCATGGTCGCATGCAGACTTTCATCCCTTTTGCGGGCCTCATTTTCCACGCGTGTAATAGTAGCAGCACCAATCTGTCTCGGCGGACAATTGACAATTCGCTTGAGACTTATGGAATCATCGGGATTGGCAATCACTTTCAAATAGGAAATGATGTCCTTCACTTCCTTCCTCTGATAAAAACTGATGCCTCCATAAATGCGGTAGGGCTGGCCATTCTCTCTCATTGCTTCTTCCAGGACCCGGGACTGCTGGTTTACCCTGTACAGCATCGCTATGTCTTTATAGGAATATTTCCCTTTTTGAAACAATTCTTTTATGGACTGTGCAATATAGCGGGCCTCTTCCTGTTCATTCGAAGCGACACAATAAAATATCTTTTCTCCCCTGCCTCTGTCGGTCCACAGTTTTTTTGGCATTCTGTTCTTACTCCGGGCGATAATGCTGCCGGCAACATCCAGTATCCTCTCCGTCGACCGGTAATTCTGTTCAAGCCGTATTATTTTCGCTTTTGCAAAATCCTTTTTAAAGGAATGGATATTCTTCACTTCCGCGCCCCTGAATTTATAGATGCTCTGATCATCATCACCAACGGCACATATATTCTTGTTTTTTGATGCAAGCAGTCTCATGAGTTTATATTGCGAAGTATTGGTGTCCTGAAACTCATCAATCATTAAATGTGAAAACTCATTGTGATATCTCTTCAGGACAGCCGGATGCTGTTCAAAGAGTTTTACGGTGCACATTATGAGATCATCAAAATCAAGTGCATTATTTTTCCTGAGTTGATCCTGATATTTCACATATACCCGTGCAAACTTTTCATCAAATCCATAACTGTCTTCGTTTGCAAGAAGATCTTCAGGGCCGACCATAGCGGCCTTGAGCGAAGACATCTTTGATAAAATACCCCTGTAGAGTGCTTCATGAATCTTGAATTCTTTCAGGATGGAACGTACAAGGTGTCCTGAGTCAGATTCGTCATAAATACAAAAATCTCTTCTATATCCGAGATTTTCTATATCTTTTCTCAGTATCCGGGCAGACAAAGAGTGAAAGGTCCCGACCCATAACCCCCCGGCGCTTTTTTTCGTAAGGCTTTCAATTCTTTCCTTCATTTCATTAGCGGCCTTGTTTGTAAATGTCATGGCAAGAATCGCCTGAGGAGAGACCTTTTGCGCCGTGGTGAGATAGGCAAACCTGTGGGTAATTACTTTTGTCTTGCCACTTCCTGCCCCTGCCAGAACCAGCAGTGGACCTTTGCTATGAAGAACAGCATCTTTTTGCTGTAGGTTGAGATTATTCAAAAGAACCTGTTTCGTCATTCTCTCCCCTTGACTCAGTGATATTATTATTGATATGCAAGCTGCAGGACATTAATACATACGTTTTTCTAAGTATATCAGATTCTGACCAGTAACTGCTACTGCTTTATTATCGGATTGCCAAATTTTATACCTGGTATCATTCGACGGTCACACTTTTTGCAAGATTTCTGGGCTGATCAACGTTGCATTTTCTCAAAACTGCTATATGGTAAGCCAGCAAATGGAGCGGAATGGAAAAGATTATCGGCGTGAGATAATAATTGGTCGCGGGCATGGACAGGATATCCGATGCACGCGAGGCCACCTTTGTGTTGCCCTCTGTTACAACGGCAATGAGCGTACCGCCCCTGCTTTTAACTTCCTCCATATTGGAAAGGATCTTTTCCAGCACACCATCATCAGGAGCCAATGCAAGGACAGGCATTTTATTATCAATAAGCGCAATGGGACCGTGTTTCATTTCTCCGGCAGGATACCCTTCTGCATGTATGTATGAAATCTCCTTTAATTTCAATGCCCCTTCAAGGGCTATAGGATAATGCATCCCCCTTCCAAGATAGAGGAAATCCCTTGCACGATGATACTTCCTTGCAATCTTCTTAACAGCATCATTACACTTGAGGGCCTCCTCCACCTTTTCAGGCAACTGAAGTAATTCATAAAACAGGCCTTTAATTTCTTTGATACCGAGTTCTTCCTTTGCCTTTGCCAGTGCTATTGAGAACAAATACAGGGCGGTGAGCTGGGTAGTGAACGCCTTGGTTGAGGCAACGCCGATCTCAGGCCCGGAGTGCGTATAAAATATCCCGTCAGCTTCCCTCGCAGAGGTACTGCCGACAACATTGCAGATAGTCATGACCCTGGCACCGAGACGTTTCGCCTCCCGCTGGGCTGCCAGTGTATCCGCAGTCTCACCGGACTGCGTTATTACGATCATCAGACTGCCCCCGGGGACAATGGGATTTCTGTATCTGAATTCAGAAGCAATATCGACATCACAGGGGATCCTGCACATTGCCTCTATCATATACTTGCCTACAAGAGCCGCATGCCAGGACGTGCCGCAGGCAACGAGAAATATCTTTTTCAATTTTTTCAGATCGCCTTCCTTTAATGAAAATTCTTTGAGATTAACCTCCCCTGTTTCAAGGGAAAATCTCCCTCTGATGGTATCTGCAATTGCCCGGGGCTGTTCAAATATTTCTTTTAACATAAAGTGCCTGTAGCCGCCTTTTTCAGCCATTGCAGGACTCCACGTGATCTGTTCCACTTTCTTCCTGACTGTTCTGTTTTTCTCTATGTTACAGACTGACACCCCCTCGCATGTGAGTGTTGCCATTTCGCCGTTTTCAAGAATGATTACGTCCCGCGTATATTTCAGGAATGCCGGTATGTCCGATGCAATAAAGTTTTCTCCTGCCCCGAGGCCCACAACAAGAGGGCTGTCCTTCTTGACAGCCAGGATTTTGTCAGGTTCCGCCTCGTGAAGGACCCCGATTGCATAGGCGCCTTCTACATGCTTCAGGGCCTTTTTTGTTGCCTCTTCAAGGGGCAGACCTTTCTGCACATAGCTGAGTATGAGATGGCATATGACTTCGGTATCAGTTTCAGAAGTAAATACATGCCCCTCCTTCTTTAATCCTTCCCTGAGTTCATAATAATTTTCGATGATCCCGTTATGGACAACCACCACCCCTCCTGCCCTGTGCGGATGTGCGTTTTCTTCCGAGGGTTTCCCATGGGTTGCCCACCTGGTATGTCCGACGCCTATGTTGCTTTTCAGCCTTTCTTTTCTTATGAATGTCTCTAAATCCTTTATTTTACCCGCGCAGCGTCTCACTCCTATCCTTTTCTCATTGAGAAATGATATCCCCGCAGAATCATAGCCACGGTACTCCAGCCTCCTGAGTCCGTTAATGAGTATGGGAATGGCGTTTTTTCTCCCTATGTACCCTATTATTCCACACATAACAGTAACCAGCAGTCAAAGGAACGGCTCTTTAAATACCCGCTCCAATCAGCTACTTTTTACTCCTTTCTTTCTTATTTCCTGATTTTTTACCTGTACTGTTTATTTTTTTTCTTGTCCAGTTCGGCAGGATTTCCTGCTTTGCCCTGCTGATTGCCAGAGAACAGGAGGGAACATTCTTTGTAATGGTGGCGCCGGCAGCAACATAGGCGTCTCTTCCAATAGTTACCGGGGCAATAAGCTGGGAATCACTGCCGATAAAGACCCCGGACTCAATAATTGTTTTGTGTTTATGTTTCCCGTCATAATTACAGGTAATGGTACCGGCACCAATATTGACCCCCGGTCCAATCTCAGCGTCCCCCAGATAGGTCAAATGAGACGCCTTTGACCCGTTTCCCAGCGTGGATTTCTTTACTTCGACAAAATTTCCTATTTTCGCTTCACGCCCTATCACGCTCTCCGGCCGCAGGTGGGCGCAGGGACCGATAGATGCCCCATCGGCAATCCTGCTGTTCTCTATTAACGTATTATCCTTTATTACAACCCTGTTGCCGAGTATGCTGTCACATATCCTGGCACCGGGATAAATAACACAATTTTGTCCGATCGTTGTCCTGCCTTCGATATATGTATTGGGATAGATGACCGTGTCCTTTCCTATGGAAGCAGACACATGCACCAGTGTTGTATCAGGATCGACAAAGGTAACACCCTTCTTCATCCAGCCGGCAATGGTCCTTCTTTTCAGGATATTCGATATTTCATACAGTTCCTCTCTACTATTGACTCCCCGGATTTCTTCTGACGCGCACGTATAGGCATCAAGCTTCCTTCCTGCCCGGGATACAAGTCCGATAATATCTGTAAGATAATACTCCCCGGATGCACTGTTTTTTTTGATTTTTTTGAGATAATCGAGCACGCCGCGCTCCATCACATATACTCCGCCGTTTAATTCCTTAAACCTTTTCTTTTCATCCGCCGTGGTATGTTTGTCCTCGATTATGCCCGTAACCATTCCCTTGCTGTTACGGATGATCCTGCCGTATCCTGACATGGACTCATCAATAAAGGAAAGAAAGGACAGCACATTTTTCCGGGCATTGTGCTTCGCCAGAAGTCCTTTCAGAGTCTTTGCCGTCAAAAGAGGACCGTCTCCATTGAGAACGAGGACCGTTCCCCTTTTAATTTCCCTTTCAGCAGTCGAAAGGGCATCCCCTGTACCGAGAAGCTTTTTCTGATGCACGAACGTCAGCTGACCATCATCAATCCTGGCCCTGACTTTCTCCGCACCATTGCCGACGACAACGATCGTCCTGGCAGGTTTAAGTGTTTTTACCGTATCCAGAACGTGCTGGATCATGGGTCTGCCCAGTGCTTCATGAAGAATCTTGGGGGTCCCTGACTTCATCCTTTTGCCCAGGCCTGCTGCTAAAACTACTACCGATAAATGCATTTTAATATGATAATCATTTAACCGACTGATTGCAATTTATTGAACATGAGTGGATAGGAACGTCAGTGCGGCCTGAGGATGATTAACACTAAAAATGCAGCCTGTCAGGGATTTATAACTGCAGATATTCTTTAAATAATGCAGGATACATGCGGGGATTGAACAGAATATTTGTCATCAAATAGCATTCATGCGAGCAAAAGCAGTTGCTCTCCCTGATCGAACTGAGTATGTTCCGGGCCTGCGAGGAACGTATCGTCCTGTTGATGTCATAGTTGTTTTCTCTTACGTTTCCCATCTTCATGGTGAATGATTCGCAGGGATACAGATCTCCTGCCTCTGTCAGCACAAGATTTAATCTGCCTGCAAAACATTCTGTCAACTTCTGTTTCTGCGTTTCCGTTTTGTAAATAAGCCGCCGCTGGACTATGTCCTGCGCCGCCTTGAGCCTGGCCCCCGTAAAACGATAGGTGCCTGACAGCTTTTTTTGCAGGTTTTCAGCCAGTGTATTGATTGTCACCCGGTATTTTTCGATATCAATATCCTTAAGTCCGCTCCCGCGTATGAGTGATACGGTGTGCGTTTTGATTTTATCCAGCCTGCTCACGAAATCAATGATGTGGCCCATACTGTCCTGATTGTCTGAACAAAATACCGTATTGATGCCAAGTTCAAAATGAGGATATTCATCAATCAGCTCACCGAGAGCAGAGCAGGTTTCCATTGTTTTCTTAAAACTGCCTTCCCTTCCCCTGATGGCATCATGCACTGCCTC
>JBFKMY010000155.1:0-5944 GCA_041629615.1 Thermodesulfovibrionia bacterium
CTCTGGGAGGCGCAGAACATATATTTTTCGATCGGGAGAAAGACACATCAGAGGATGAAAAATGACGCTGAAAAAGGAGACGGTTCCTCCAGTCAATGGGTGGACTCTTTTTCACATCTTGGTTATTATTTGCATATCAAGATTTAAGGAGGATATGTGGACAGAAGAGGCAGCGGTATACTTCTTCATATAACGTCGCTCCCCTCTCCGTACGGGATCGGAGATCTCGGGCCGGACGCATACACGTTTGTCGACTTTCTCGCAAAAACGCAGCAGAGCTACTGGCAGATACTTCCTTTGACTCTCACCTGCCCTGCCTATGGCAACTCGCCGTACAGCAGCTTCTCATCCCTTGCCGGCAATATCCTCCTGATAAGCCCCGAGCGAATGGTCAAGAACGATTTTCTGTCAGCATCGGACATCCCGGATCTCCCCGATTTTTCCAGAGAAAAGGTTCACTATGATGCCGTTATTACGTTTAAGGAAACCATTTTCAACAGGGCATATGAAAAAAACAGAGAGAAGCTTGCCAGTCATCAGGATTTTCAGAAATTCTGCGGGGAGAACGTCCACTGGCTTTATGATTACACCCTCTTTATTTCGATTAAAAAACATTACAGAGGACTCGAATGGAGTAAATGGCCGGTAGAAATAAGGGACAGACAGGACAGTGCCTTAAAGGAAATGACCGTCAGTCTGGGTGACAATATTCTGAAGGAAAAATTTCTCCAGTATATTTTCTTTAATCAATGGTATTCACTCAAGACGTATTGTGACAGTAAAAACATAAAAATTATCGGGGACATCCCTATCTATGTGAATTACGACAGTTCGGATGTATGGGCCAACCCTGAAATATTCAGTTTAAATGAAGCGAAAGAGCCGCTGTATGTCGCAGGGGTCCCGCCCGATTATTTCAGTACCACAGGACAGTTATGGGGACATCCGGTTTACAACTGGGATGTTATCAGCAAGAACGGATACTCATGGTGGATCGCGCGTATCAGACACAATCTGCAACTTTTTCACCTGTTCAGGCTCGACCACTTCAGGGGTTTTGTCGGGTACTGGCAGGTCCATTCAAGTGAAGAAACAGCAATAAACGGCAAATGGGTCAAGGCCCCTGCAAAAGATTTTTTCAATACTCTCTTTAAACACTTTCCCGAAATATCCATTATCGCTGAAGACCTGGGGGTCATTACGCCTGATGTCAAAGAAATCATAACCGAATTTGGATTTCCGGGTATGAAGGTGCTCCTTTTTGCTTTTGGGGAAGACCTTCCGACCAATCCTTATGCACCCCATAATCATGTAAAGAACTGCATTATTTATACGGGAACACATGATAACAATACAATTGCAGGCTGGTATAAATCGGAGCTGTCCCCTGAAGATAAAAGCAGGATCACCGCCTATATCGGCCGTGAGATAGCAGAGAATACGATCCACTGGGAATTGATAAGACTCGCCATGATGTCCGTTGCGGATATGGCTATTATCCCAATGCAGGACATCCTCGGTCTCGGGGAAAATGACAGGATGAACCGTCCGGCCAGGGCCATGGGAAACTGGGAATGGAGGGTAAGAAAGGAACAGTTGTCCCACTCCCTCGCATTAAAATTAAAGGAAATTACAAGAATTTTTGGAAGGGGGCAGGATAATTGATGGATTACGGCTTGAAGGACGCAACCAGTTGTGCAAGCTTTTGTTTCTTTTCAGCACTGACCTCTGTATAAAATTTTACTGCAATCTGTATTTGTTTAGGACCGGCAAAGGTATCAACGACCTGGATCCTTATTATCTCGCCCTCCATAATGATGCTGCCTCTGTTCCCTTCAGTGTGAACACTCACTTCTATTTTATCCAGAATATGGGGCAGAGGGCCCTCTCTGTCAAACAGGCCCAATACACCGCCCATGCTTATATTTATAAGCTTTCCACGATTGTTACCTGATGCAAATTTTAAAGAGATCCCTCCCGGGCATTTAATCCTCTCATTCCTTCTCCGGTCAAATTTGTCCCTCTCAAATCTCGCGAAGATTTCCCTTACCTTGCTGACCAGGGGATCCATCAATAATGGCTTTATGAGGTAGGCATCAGCTCCCAGCGCAATGGCCCTCTTAAGGCTGCTCTCATCAGTATTTCCGGATATCATTATGAAGGAAATATTCTTTAATCTCTCATGATGTCGTAACCATTCCAATAATTCATCGCCCTGAAGCATCGGCATATCCCTGTCATAGAGGATAATGTCATAGAGGGTATTTTCCAGCCTCTTCTTAATATTTTTTCCATTCGTTGCCACCTCAAACTCAACACTGGGGAAATGGTCCTGAAGAGAATATTTTATGAAGTGTCTGACAGAGGGTGAACTGTCTGCTATCAATACCTTGAATTTATTCATAACATGTTATACGTCCGCATTGGTTCAACAGCACTGCGCGCCTCTCAACTCTTCTTTTAATTCGGAAAATAAACGGAAAAACTTTACTCCCCATTCATAAATAAGACACCCTGGGGGAAGATAAAATGAGGGAAACCGGGAGAATATCAGCAATCATTAATAGCATCTATAAGCGTTCTCATTCTCCCAAAGTCCTGAAGGTTGAAATCGACCACAAGCCTCTGCAGATGGGCTATTTCCGGCTCATCAGCTTCTTCGGCGAAAGCTTCTGAAAGAGAGATTGTGCCCCCGGGATGAAGTATGTCGGAAAATCTGTTTCCAAGCATTTGTACCGATCGATCATCAATTGCAGACTGAAGACGGATAACAAGTTTTTTCTCGATATACCGGATGCTGTGGAAGCGGCGGTAAAAATGATTAATCCTCTCAACTGCCGCATCGATGGAATCACAGCATTCAAAGAGATTGAAATCACCTTCATCAATATATCCCTCAGACAAAAGTTCCTCTTTTAAAAACTTGAGCCACCTTGACCAGTATGTACCCCCCGGTTCATCAACAAGCACAAGCGGGAGCGGTGTATGTTTGCCCGTTTGCAGGAGGGTAAGGGTTTCCATTGCTTCATCAAGAGTTCCAAACCCCCCGGGGAAAAGCGCAACTGCATCAGCCTCTTTGAGGAACGCCACCTTCCGGTTGAAGAAATATTTATAGGTTATCAGACGGGGGTTGCCGACGAGGACAGGGTTCGGTTTCTGCTCAAAGGGAAGAAGGATATTAACTCCGAAGGACTTTTCAGGTCCTGCCCCTTCATTTACTGCATGCATGATTCCCGGGCCGCCACCTGTGATGACCATATATCCTGCATCGGCTAATTTCCTGCCAAAGAGGCATGCCATTTCGTATATCGGCTCATCAGGTTTTGTTCTGGCAGAACCGAAAACCGATACTTTACGGACTTCACGGTAAGGACCGAATATCTTTCCGGTAAACCGCATTTCCTTCATCGTGGAATTCATAAGCCTCAGGTGCGCCCTGTCATTTTTTTCATTTCCTGCCTTAAGGGCAGCAATAATCATCTCCCGTACCAGATGAGGATATTCTATCCCGTCAACGAGTTCAATTAACCGGTCTATACTCCTGTCTACTTCGCTTTCTGTTCTCTTAAAGGAAAGATCATTCATACAATATGTTTCATGCTTGAGCAATTACTGTTTCTCTGTCTGTGAGCGCTCTGCGTGCGTTCCCTGCACATGACTGTACGTATTCATCGGCATATAGTAACAGTTTCTTAACCTCTTCCGAAAGAGTCCCTGCGAAGGAGTAATCGTTGTGTATATCTCATGGAAGGAATAAAGGATACAGGGCTTCATGCACCGGGGGCCGTGACCTATCAGGAAGGCAATACAACTACTTCAGATGATTGATAATTTTATTATATTCAGAGGGGCGTCCGAGAATTTCCATACCCATTCTGTATGTCAATCCGTGGATCGGTGTTTTATTTATGTGTACCCACCGTACTTCGCACTGCAGTTTCGCCTTCTTTCCTGCTGGATTGTCAACCTGCAATTCCAGTATGGCTTCAGGGATGAAATATGATTTGCTTCTCTGAGATGCAGTGATCAGATGAAAACCATGCTCGCAGATATTTTCTATGTACCCCGCCCAATCCATTCCGTCAGCACAAACCGTAGCATCCAGTTTGACGGGTTTCCTTTGTGAACGCCTTTTTTCCATACAGTGCGTTTCCCTACAGCTTCGCTACCATAGAAATTTTGCTTTATCCAGAAAGAAGCCAGTTATAGTATATTTATTTTGCCCTGTTATATATGAGAATGTCCCCAGGTATTTCTTCTATAATAACAAACTTCGGAATCAGCGTCAACGTAATAAATACTCCCCCTGAACACTATGTTCATGATGAGTAACAGGCCCGTTGAAATATATATCAATACACGCAGGGATCTATACGGTCGGCACCCAATATTTCATTTTCTTTGAAAAGCTCATCTGAACGGCAGTCTAATTCCTGAAGGATCTCCTGCTCAGCTCTCAGCCAGTCGCTGAATGCGTCACCATCCCCGTTTTGCCTTTGCTTAGACAACTCGTGGGCCCTCCTGGTGATCAACTTATGAAGTTCTTCTTCATAGTTCGCAAACATAGTTCTCACAAAAGCTGCTTAATGTAAAATATACAAAAAACGGGAGGATGTCAAGAATTTTTTGTTGTTTTTTTGTTTTCTATGTCGAGGGCCATTTCATTTCCCAGGGTTTATTAATTTTTTTTAATATACGCTTAAACCCGTCACTAAGAAAATATGCACCGATATCAGGCTGGTGTATAAACTCAAATACTTGTTCTTTTAATTGAAAACGTAATGCATAGGAATGAAGATAGCCCCGATCAGGCCCTTTATCTCCTGCTCCCTTTTTGTGGTACACCGGATCTCCCAGTACCGGGGAGCCGATGCTCTTCATGGCCACGCGTATCTGATGCGTTTTGCCTGTATGAGGTTTCAGGATGAAAAATCTTAACCCTTCACCTGAGGAATAGCTGAAAAACCGGGTGACCGCAGGACTCTTCATCGTGCGTGCAAGTTTCCACGCCCCCCTGCGGGCCCTCTCCATGTCACCTTTGATGGTCCCCTGCTTCTTTTTGGGACAGCGGTCCGAGATGGCAAGATAATATTTTTCCACTTCTTTATGCTGGAACTGACGGGACAACTCCTTTGCATTATCCCTGTCCCGTGCAAATATCAGCAGGCCCGACGTCATGCTATCAAGACGATGTACGGCATATAATTCATCAATATGGAGGTCTGTTCTCAGGATTTCGATTAATCCCCTTTGCCCTTCATTTTTATGAAAAGTGACTCCGGGATGTTTGTTGATAAGGAGAAAACCTTCATGAATCTTCACAACACTGTACATTATAAATATGGGCGACGGATTTTTCTGCCTATTCCTTTCATTAACTATACATATATGGGTACAGTAGTTTGGCAATTCCCGGCATAGATTGTAAACTAGAGAATCATGGCCTTTGATATTGCACTTATCATCCTTGGAAGTATATGTATAATAGTGGGCATAATAGGATGTCTGGTGCCGGTTCTGCCGGGACCGGTTATGAGCTATGCCGGGATACTTCTCCTGCAGTTAAGCGCATTACGTCCTTTTACCACATCATTACTGGTGCTCTATGCAGTCCTGACCGCCCTCGTGGCCATCCTCGATTATGTAATTCCCATATATGGAACCAAAAAGCTCGAGGGATCAAAGTCCGGAACATGGGGAAGCGCGATTGGCTTAGTTCTCGGAGTAATTTTCTTTTTCCCCATCGGTATTATACTCGGCCCTGTGGCAGGCGCATTTGCCGGAGAGCTTATAAGCGGCAAACCGATGCAGAAAGCATTTAAATCTGCTCTGGGATCATTTCTTGGCTTTCTCGCAAGTGTGTTTATCAGGCTTGCCCTGTCATTAGCCATGGCATATCACTTTGTACTGGCTGTTGTCCCTTTATTTTCCGGTTAGGGAGTAC
>JBFKMY010000156.1:0-5878 GCA_041629615.1 Thermodesulfovibrionia bacterium
ACCTTAAATCCACGTCCCATTTTGCACCCGCAATAGATTATGCGTCCCTGCTCAACCCTGAACAGCTTGAGGCCGTGACTTCAGATGACGGGCCATCTCTTGTCATCGCAGGCGCAGGTTCGGGAAAGACGCGGGTCGTGACATACCGGGTTGCCTGCCTCATTGAAAAAGGCGTGGACCCCTCACGGATAATGCTGCTCACCTTTACGAACAAGGCTGCACGGGAAATGTTTCACCGGGTAGAGCTGCTGATCAAGGGGGAGGCGCGGAGGGTATGGGGAGGCACCTTTCATCATATCGGGAACATTATTTTAAGAAAATACGGGAATGCAATTAATCTGAACACGAACTTTACCATCCTTGACAGGGAAGATTCCAAAGACCTGATTGAGTCCTGTATTGCGGAGCTGAAATTCAGGACAGATAAAATGTTCCCCAGAGGAAAGGTCCTTCTGGATGTTATCGGGTATGCGGTAGGAACGGAAAGAACAGTCAGGGAAGAAATCGAAGACAGCTATTCACACCTGCTGATTTATACTGAAGAGATAGAAGCGGTAAGGAACCGGTATGAAGGAAAGAAGCGGGAAATGACCCTTGTGGATTTTGACGACCTGCTGTTCCTCTGGAAAAAGGTCCTCGTGGATGTCCCTGCCGTACGAGAAAAGCTTTCGGGCCGGTTCCTCCATGTCCTCGTCGATGAGTACCAGGATACAAACAAAATACAGGCGGAGATTGTAGACCTTATGGCTTCAACACATAATAATCTCATGGTAGTGGGAGATGATTCACAGGCGATTTATTCTTTCAGGGGGGCGTGCTTTGACAACATCATAGAATTCCCTGACAGATACCCTGATACGCATATATTTAAACTTACAACGAACTACCGCAGCACCGATGAAATTCTTCACCTTGCAAATGAAAGCATCTCTTTTAACAGCAGGCAGTTTCCCAAGGTGCTTAATTCCCTCAACAGAAAAGGGCCGATGCCTGCGCTTGTCCCCCTTAAGAACACGGCGCAGCAGGCAGAGTTTGTTGCCCTGAGAATACTTGATCTTGTGGATGAAGGGGTGCCCATGAAAGAGATAGCCGTACTGTACAGGTCCCATTATCAGTCAATGGATGTGCAGATGGAGTTGACAAGGAGAAGGATATCATATGAAGTCCGTTCAGGCCTGAGGTTCTTTGAACAGGCCCACATCAAGGACATTGTATCCTATCTGAGGGCCCTTCTCAATCCGATGGACGAAATATCATGGACACGGATATTAAAGCTTACTCCCGGGATAGGGAACGTGACTGCACTGAAAATATGGGAGCATGTAAGAACAGCCGGGAATCCTGTAGAAACGGCGGGGTCAGATGAAATTATAAAAAAGCTCCCGAAGAGAGGGAAAGAGAACTGGCAGACCTTCAGGAATAATCTGCAGGGACTGGAGGAGGATATCGTCATGAACCATCCTTCGGAGGCGATCATGCAGATTGTGGTAAACGGGTACGATGCGTATTTAAAAAGCAATTTTGAAAATTATGAAGAACGCAGGGAAGACATAGAGCAGCTTTCAAATTACTCCAGAAATTTTAAATCCACAATGGATTTTCTGAGCGACCTTGCCCTCCTCACGAATGTACAGGCCGAAGACATAATCGAACCGGAGGATGAGGGAGAATCGATCGTGCTTTCTACGGTACACAGGGCCAAGGGACTGGAATGGTCAAGGGTATTTATCCTCGGATTAACGGACGGCAGTTTCCCGTCGGCACGATCGATGGGGGAACTCGACAGCGAAGAGGAGGAAAGAAGGGTCTTCTACGTTGCGCTCACGAGGGCAAAGGATGAGCTGTACCTCTGCTATCCCATTATGGACAACCGGTGGCAGGACGGCTCAATCATAAAACGGCCTTCTCCCTTTATTCAGGAACTCTCGGAAAACACCTATGAAAAGTGGGAGATAGAAGATTACCCTCAATATTAAAACATACACTTTATGGGATCGATACAGGGAAAAAGCAGCCATGCTGATTGCTGAAGATGAAGCCGGCAGCGCCGGAAACATACAGATGATAAATCCATGCCGGAGAATGCAGTGAAGGAAGGCGAAGAACTGAAGAAACAGTGTGAACAGCTGATGGCCCGCGCAGAAGAACGCGAAGCCGAACTCAAAGTGATAAAAGAGCACCTTCTCAGGGAGATCGCCGGGCGCAAAAGACTGGAAAAGGAGATGATTGAGATCGGAGAGCGTGAAATACGTCGAATAGGATATGAATTGCACGACGGTCTCGGGCAGATCCTGGCAGGCCTCTCATTAAAAAGTCATGGTCTCGAAAAGGTGTTGAAAGAAAAAAAGATGCGCGAGGCAGAGGAGGCGTTCAGCATTACGTCACTTATTGACAGGGCAAAGGAGCATATCCGGGTCCTCATGCAGGGGAATATGCTGATGGAGGGTGATCAGGACAGTATCATGCTGTCTTTGCAGGAGCTTGCATCCAGAACTGCGAGAGACTTTAATCTGTCATGCCATTTTAAGGCAGGCAGGCCTGTGACGATACATGATAAGACAGCGAGTATACATCTGTATCGCATTGCCCAGGAGTCAGTTACCAATGCATGCAGACATGGCAATCCTGCACATATTGAAATTATCCTTGCCCGGGAAAAAGATAGGGTCATATTGACGGTGAACGATAACGGGACCGGTATCCCGGATGAAGGGGAGCGAAAAAAAGGTCTGGGGCTTAAGATAATGCAGTACAGGGCGAACATGATTGGCGCGTCTCTTGACGTCCGGTCAGCAGTCAACGGGGGAACTGGAGTTACATGCATGTTCCTTGACAGAAGCAGGGAAGAAGACTGATTATAGGTGTTACTATCCGCTGGATAGTACAGAGGGGAGAAATATCATGGGTCCTTCCGGATCGGGAGATAAGAAAAAGAAGAACAGGGTATGTATTATTGACGACCATCCTGTAACGCGTGAAGGGATTGCAGGGATCGTTAACCGTGAAGGGGACCTCACTGTTTGTTGTGAGGCCGGAACTATTCAGGAGGCAATGCATGTGATTGCCGACTGCAGGCCCGATTTTGCAATCGTTGATCTTGCTCTTGAAAAAAGCAACGGGATCAGACTTATAGAAAATATCTCCCGGTCTTTTCCCGATATGCAGATCCTGGTCTATTCCATGCATGATGAATTACTCTATGCTGAACGCTGCATCAAATCAGGGGCGCGGGGGTATATTATGAAGCAGGAGTCCTCCAGGAAATTTTTACTGGCATTAAGGACCGTACTGATCGGGAAAATATATGTCAGTGACAGGTTATCGGATAAAATATTATATAGCCTCTCTGCCGGAAAAAATAAATATCATGCGTCTCCCCTCGAACTTCTCGGCAATCGAGAACTGGAGATATATCAGCTTATCGGGCAGGGATTGAAAAAGCGCGAGATAGCAGAGAACATGAGCATCAGTCTGAAAACCGTTGAAAATCATATAGAACATATCAAGAAGAAAATGGGGCTCAGGGACTTTCATGACCTGCTCAGAAATGCAGTGCAAAATAGCAACGGTGCTTTGGAATAAGTGACTATCACGTCCTGTCCCTGTACAGGGCACAGCTGATAAGACGATGACCTGTTACATTAAAGATGACGTCCTGTTAAGTAATACCCCTCTTGTGTCGATACAAACGTAAACACATAAACACAAGGGGGCCTGAGTATGACTAAGATTAATTGTTGGGAAATTAAAAAATGCGGGAGAGAACCCGGCGGCAGCAGGAGCGCTGAATTAGGAGTATGTCCGGCAGCATCAGATACTTCGTCTCATGGACTAAACAGCGGAAAAAATGGAGGACGGATTTGCTGGGCAATTGCCGGCACCTTCTGCGGCGGCAAAGTCCAGGGTGACTTTGCACAAAAACAGGTATCCTGTATGTCCTGTGAAGTCTTCAGACAGGTCAAAAGGGAAGAAGAGTCTGAATTTTCTCTCATGAAGAAAGGGCAGGCCTACAAGGCAGCCGCTCATTAAGCGAAAAAACGGCGGGAGCATCCTGCCTTGCATCGATAGATACGGGCCCCGTAAGAGAACTGTCCTCACAGGTGTTGTATTCCCCGGACCTGCAACAGACTTCATGTTCCGGACACTCCCGCGCTATTTCCTGTTATGGAGTACGTTCTTCACAGGCTATACCGTCACACTGCATTTTCCCTGACCATTTGAATAAAGCCTTCAGTAAATCTTAGAATACAGACTGTAGATCCTGTGTAAACACCTGAGCTTTAAAGAAGTAACATGCAATAAAATCGAAATATTTCAGCTGGTTAACCCGTTTCAGTCGGTTGAAACCACTCTTCTGGAAAAAAATGATACTGGTCAGTAATCTTGAGAAATCATACGGGGAACAGGTTGTTTTCCACAACGTCAGTTTCACCGTCAATCCCGGTGAACGGGTGGGACTTGTGGGGAGGAACGGCCATGGTAAAACTACCCTGATCAGAATGATACTCGGACAGGAGCACCCTGACGCAGGAACGATCAGTCTCCCTGAAGGGTACAGGACAGGCCATCTTTCACAGCACATCAGGTTTACCGGCAACACCGTACTGGAGGAGGCCTGTCTGAGTATCCCGGCACGGGACAGCGGCAGTGACGAGACATACAAGGCCGAAATTATTCTTGTGGGTCTGGGGTTTACCCACGACGATTTCTTTCTCAGCCCTGTTCACCTGTCAGGAGGATTTCAGGTCCGGCTGAACCTTGCAAAGGTACTGATCTCTGATCCGGGCCTTCTGCTCCTTGACGAACCCACGAACTACCTTGATATTGTTTCCCTTCGCTGGCTGGCGCAGTTCCTGCGGACCTGGAAAAATGAACTGATCATAATCACCCATGACCGCAGCTTTATGGACAGCGTGACCACTCATACCATGGCCATTCACCGGGGCAGGATACGAAAGGTCGACGGGGCAACAGAAAAGGTATATCAGCAATTGTTACAGGAAGAGGAGATATACGAAAAGACCCGGCTCAACGACGAGAAAAAACGCAGGGAGGTGGAGCAGTTTATCAACCGCTTCAGGGCAAAGGCAACAAAGGCGAGGGCTGTCCAGTCACGGATCAAGGCCCTGCAAAAAAAGGAACGGCTTGATGAATTGACGGAAATTAAAAATCTGGAATTTGCTTTTAACGCAGCGCCGTTTACCGGCAGCCAGCTCATGGAGGTAAAAAACCTGTCCTTCGGATTTGATTCCGGCCCCCTGCTGATCGACAAATTAAGCCTCTATGTAGGGAAAGAAGACCGTATAGCAATTATCGGGAAAAACGGCAAAGGCAAGACAACGCTCCTTAATCTTCTTGCAGGAGAGCTTTCCCCCTGCGGCGGGAGTGTCCGCAATCACCGGGACCTGAAACCCGCGTATTTCGGACAGACAAATATAAACCGTCTCAATCCTGACAAAACCGTGGAAGAGGAGATCATGGATGCCCGTCCTGACTGCAACCGGGGAGCGGCCCGCGCTATCTGCGGCTCCATGATGTTCCCCGGAGACCAGGCGCTGAAAAAAATCAGTGTGCTTTCCGGGGGGGAAAGGAGCAGGGTCCTTCTCGGGAAACTGCTTGTGAGCCCGACAAACATGCTGCTGCTGGACGAGCCCACCAACCACCTTGATATGGACTCCACGGAGTCGCTCCTTGAAGCAATTGAAGATTTCAGCGGTGCCGTACTGATCGTTACCCACAGTGAAATGATACTCCACGCACTGGCCACGCGGCTCATAGTCTTTGATGACGGGAAGGTTTTCCTTTTTGAGGGCACATACCGGGATTTTCTCGATCGTGTAGGATGGACAGGTGAGAATGGGCGATTGACCCCGGACGC
>JBFKMY010000157.1:0-5867 GCA_041629615.1 Thermodesulfovibrionia bacterium
TCTCACTCTCCTGCATACGGTCAAATCATCGGTACAGGAGCCGAAG
Organism: Thermodesulfovibrionia bacterium; assembly: GCA_041629615.1. Classification (GTDB taxonomy): domain Bacteria; phylum Nitrospirota; class Thermodesulfovibrionia; order UBA6902; family UBA6902; genus JBFKMY01. The sequence goes on from JBFKMY010000157.1 coordinate 47, forward strand.
GACGCATTGCATCTTATTACGCAGGTCCGTTTACTCGCGGTAATCGGGTATGCCCCCCGGTTAAAGGGATGCGGGAGATGCGGGGATGACAGTTACGATTTTTATCCCGATTCCGGCACAACACTCTGCAGCAAGTGTGCCGTTGATCCGGGCAGGGCAGGCAAACCCTTTACGCGGATCAGCAGCAAAGCAGCTCACTTCTATACGCACAGCATAGAGTGGCCCATGAATATTTCGAACCGTCTGAAACCTGCCCCGCAAACACTCACTGAACTCTCAGGGCTGCTCGATAAGCACCTGACCTATCTTCTTTCCAGAAAACTCCGCTCATCGGATTTTACCGGATGTCCTTCCCCGGAGGCGGGGGTGCGTCTTTAACAGCTCAGGGCCCTTGCAATCAATAACAACTGGTTTCAGATTATCGGCATGTCATTCAGTTTCAATATCTTTCCTGATCGTTGGCGCTGTTCGCCCCTCATGTATCATAAATTGAGATGACACACCATGCAGAGCCTGCTTGCTCTATTGTCTATTCTCTGCAGTTTTTTATAGCCGGACGTTCCGTGGGGGTCATGGCAGGTGGCGCATTCAACCAGAGCAGATCTTGTTGATTGACCGAACACGGGCAGGGACCCCGTTGAGCCGGAAACCCAGAAATTCCTCCCGTCATTTATAATGGCGTGGTTTATTTTCCCTGCATCAAAATCAAGGTTTGAAAATTTTATTGGATGATCACAAATGGAAGAGCCTCTTCTTCTCATTCCAGATCCCGGCAATCTCACGGTAATTTCTTCATGACATGATATGCACAGGTCGGATTTAAGGAATATGCCTGCATTTTCTACATCTACAGTCGGTGGATGACATATATCGCACTTACTTCCCTCCCTGACATGAATGTCACTAAAACCCGCCCTGTCGCTGCTCCTGTCAAACATGATATTTTGCGCTGCAGCATGAAAACTTACTGCAATGAGCAACATAAAATGCAAGCTCACATATAAACATATCTTGTTCAGCATAGGAATAAGGATACCCTGTTTCTGCCTGAAAAGGCATGATTTCTGTCATATAATAAAATATTATATCATGCATTCCCCTCATCCGCCAGGGCGAAGCCATCAGGTGCACGCTATCACAGGTACTTTTTTTCGCATTCTCCTGTTTGCTTCATTTGACTGCTCCTGCCACTATTCTTTATACTTTTAATCAGGTAAACAGCCGCTGCAGTCCACGGTCAGGGGCAGAAGCGGAAGTTTTTACACAACAAGGACAATACGCAGTTCTCAAGATGTTTAATTATCATGAAGGAGCCCGTGAATCATGTGTGAGGCAAATGCATATATTGAAACAGACGGAGGTGAAGAACTCTATCTGGAAAATGTAGATGTCCTTAAGCCTGAAAAAGGCAAGATCTATATGAGAAACCTCTTTGGCGAGCAGAAACTCTTTGAAGGCTCAATAAAAGAAATTTCCCTTATCAAACACAGGATTATTCTCAAAAAAGATTAAATTTTAGATGTCAGGATCTGCTGTCCTGTTTCGCGGATGGCTGACGGCTGATCGCTGAGGGCTGTTCTGATGAATTTTATGCGTCTCATATCCTATGGGGCTCTCCATGCCTATGAAAACATGGCCCTTGATGAAGCAATATCAGAGGCAGTCAGACAAAAGCTCTCCCCCCCTACCCTCAGATTATACTGCTGGGACCGGCCTTCACTGAGCCTCGGGTGCTTCCAGAAGATTGCAGATATCGACATGACATACTGTGAGAGAAAAGGATATCCAATAGTGAGACGGCAGACCGGCGGCAGGGCTATCCTGCATGACGCTGAACTCACGTACAGTGTCTCTTCAGCATCAGATTCTCCTCTTTTTCCCGGCAGCCTGCTCGAAGATTACACTGTTATCAGCAATGCATTATTACTGGCTCTTGAGTATCAAGGCGTCAAGGCAGCGTCATCTGCAAACAGAGGAAGAAACATCAACCATAAAAACCCCGCGTGTTTCAGGACAATATCATTCGGTGAAATCACAATCGAAGGGAAAAAAGTCATCGGCAGCGCCCAAAAGAGATACAAGGATGGATTTCTCCAGCAGGGATCCATTCTCCTCAGCGTTGATTTACCGGAACTTTCGCGCGTGATCAAGCTGACTGACGATGAAACATTAAAGGGCATAGGCGCACTTTCCGATCATGTCCCGGACATATCCTCCAGTGATTTAGGGAGAACATTAAAAGAAGCATTTGAATATACACTTGAGGTTAAACTGATTGCTGACGGGCCTACTGTAAATGAACGGAATCGTGCAAAGGAACTCTCCAGAAACAAATATTCAACCCCCGAATGGAATTTCTCCCGATAAAGCCTTTTACCCCTTACTCCTTGCTCCTTACTCCTTGCTCCTTACTCTTGTCCTTTGAATTATATTTCATAAGCAGGAGTATACACAGGGTAATTCGTGCTCTTTACATAGTACACAATTAAAGAGCTCCAGAGAATTACTGCCAGATAACTCTGAAACAACACACTGACAGTGTATGCCAGAGGCACAATGAAAGGGATCACGCTGACAAATATCTGCAGGCTGTAAAAAACGGTGTATAGGGCAATAAATCCGGCAATCAGGACCATATAATATAAAAATGCATGCGGTGTCCGTTTTAAAAAGTCATATGTCCTGCCAATGGAATCCAGCACTCCTGCCTGATCAGTAACCAGAACCACGAGAGAATAAACTCCGAAAACAACCCCGGCAAGGAGAATGAGTACGCTGAAGATTACTGTGGACAGCAATGCAAAGGCACTGATAAAAATTTCGAGCGTGCTTCCCGTCCCCATCACTGTATTTGCGTAAGCAGCGGCAATCCCGCCAGTTATCATTACCCCGATGCACACCACCGTCATGACAAGGAGGACCAAAGAGATAAGCCATACAAGGCGGGAGAAATTACCCCCCGCCTCTTTAAAAAACGAGGAAAGACTGAACGTATACTGCATATTCACCGCTGACCATTTTAATACCCCTAGTGTTCCGCCCAGGGCATAGAGGAATAAAAGGGAACTCAATAACAGATATAAAAAGAGCGATATCAGCATAAGTCCAATAATCCCCAGATATTGAGAGATAAAATCAAAGGGGTTCCTTGCCATGAACGGTATCATATCCTTTGCATGGGCGAGATCAAAACCCAGATATACTATTGCGGCAATAAGAGGCAGCCCCAGAAAAACAACAAGACTTAGGAGATGAAGAACAGACACAACCACGCGGATCATCACAAGCTGTATATTTTTATTGGCAAGGTGAAAGCCTTCCCGGATGCACGCCCTTATCATGGTCGTCTTAGTTTAGATATGACTTTGGTAAATGTCAATTTATGAACACAGAGGCATAACATCCATGCTATCAGAAAGGCCCATTAAAATCTCTCTTGAAAAACAAACCCCTTTCCCTATACAATCTCTCCATGAGTATTCTCCATGAAATCCTGCGACATAAGAAAGAAAACCTGCAAAAAACAAAGGCAGATGTCCCTCTGTCCGATTTAAAGGCGCGGATAGCTGATATGGATGCTGTGCGGTCTTTCAGGGCCGCTATCAGGAGAGATATAAATGGACCGCTAAAACTCATAGCTGAGCTCAAAAAGGCCTCTCCCTCACAGGGTCTGATCAGGGAAGATTTTAATGTGTCAAAAATTGTATCTGTTTACGACAAAAAAGATGTCGCTGCCATATCGGTCCTCACGGAAGAGCGATTTTTCGGAGGAAAACTGAACTATCTGAAAGAAACGCGAAAAAGGACAAACAAGCCGGTCCTGCGAAAGGATTTCATTTTTGACGAATATCAGGTGTATGAAGCAAGGGCAAACAGCGCTGACGCCATACTTCTTATAGTGTCCGCCCTTGAGCGGTCGCAGTTAAGCGATCTCTTTGAACTGGCAAAAGATCTTTCTCTTGACTGTCTTGTGGAAGTGCACAACTGGAAGGAGCTTGACAGGGCGCTCTACTGCGGGGCCGAAATAATTGGAATTAACAACAGGGATTTAAATACATTAACAATCAGTCTGGATATATCTTTTAATCTGTTAAAGGACATCCCTGTGAACAGGGTAACGGTAAGTGAAAGCGGAATACATTCACGGGCTGATGTCGAGCTCATAGAGGCAGCCCGGGCAGATGCCATACTCGTCGGCACTGCAATAATGAAAGACGAAGATATGGGGGCCCGGATTGATGAACTGATGGGGAAAAAACAGGATATGAGGACCCGGAATGAAGACGATAATTGAAAAAGCAAACATACTGATTGAAGCACTTCCGTATATCAGGAAGTTCTCGGGTAAAACATTTGTCATCAAGTACGGCGGTGCAGCCATGGTGGATGATGTCCTGAAAGACGCGTTTGCCCAGGACATCGTACTGCTGAATTTTATCGGAATCAGGCCGGTGATAGTGCACGGCGGCGGCCCGAAGATAAACAGTATTATGGAGAAAATGGGCAAGGCACCCACTTTTGTACAGGGGCAGAGAGTGACCGATGAAGAAACAGTGGATATTGTGGAAATGGTCCTCGGTGGTCTTATCAACAAACAGATCGTCTCATTAATCAACAGTCACGGCGGACTTGCTATCGGATTAAGCGGAAAGGACGGTAATCTTATCACTGCGAAGCGAAAGGTAATAAGCAAGGTGTCCCCTGAAACAGGGGTGCCGGAAATCATCGATCTCGAACTTGTCGGCGAAGTGGCCGGGATTAATCCAAAAATTCTCAACGCAATTGATGAAGGCGGTTTTATCCCGGTTATTGCGCCTATCAGTGCCGGTCAGGAAAGCAAAACACTCAATATAAATGCGGACTATGTTGCAGGGGCAATAGCCTCGGCCCTCACTGCAGAGAAACTGATACTCCTTACGGACATTGAAGGGATAAAGGACAAAAAGAACAGACTGATTCCAACGTTAAGCACAAAAAAAATTACTTCGCTGATATCGAAGGGCACGATATCCGGCGGAATGCTTCCCAAAGTGCAGGCATGCCAGAAGGCCATCGAATGCAAGGTGAAAAAGACCCATATAATTGACGGGCGCGTTCCCCATGCCCTTCTTCTTGAAATATTTACGGAAGAAGGAGTCGGGACTGAGATAGTAAAGTAGTCTCATTTCATTTCTACAAGTCAGCGAGGGCTAACCCTTGTTCTGTGTTTAATCCGTCTTTTATGTCCCTTTCCCTCTTCTATGATATCTACAACTGATTTCAGCAAAAAAATATTACTTGCCCAGGTTCAAGTTGATTGATAATGATTTATAAATGGCATGATTCCTCACGATATTCACTCTGTTCGCGTGAGCAGTCAAACACTGCTTTATATTAAAGTCTGCCCTCACGCTGCCTGATCATTGCACATTATAAATGGTTATCGTCAGGTCTTTCCCTTTAGGAAATAAAGACAATATCTGATTATGAATGATCCGCAGCGCTGAGCGGTCCATCCCGGTTCAGCGGCGGCGGTATGCCGTCCGCTGGAACCGGTTGTTAGATGACCGTCTTTTTCCCGCCCTGTCATAAGCCCTCGAAGAGGTTTATGCCGTGATCAGGCGAGATCGAAACGGTCAAGATTCATTATTTTGTTCCACACCGCTACAAAGTCGTGGAGAAACTTCCCCTGGGAGTCCTCACATCCGTAGACTTCCGCCAGGGCCCGGAGTTGGGAGTTCGAACCGAAGATAAGATCCACACGGGTGCCGGTCCACTTGAGTTCGCCCGTTGAGCGATCACGACCCTCGAACACGTCCTCGTCTTCTGATGTTGCCTTCCA
>JBFKMY010000158.1:0-5831 GCA_041629615.1 Thermodesulfovibrionia bacterium
AAGAAATGTTGCGGTCATTGCTCATGGAGGTGCAGGGAAGACGTCGCTCGTAGAGGCCGTGCTCTTCAATTCCAAAGCAACGGACAGACTTGGCTCAGCAGTGGACGGCAATACGGTCACCGACTATGAGCCGGAGGAAATAGAGCGTAAAATTTCAATATCATCGGCACTCGCGTTCTGTGAATGGAAGGGATACCGGTTAAACATAATCGATACGCCCGGGTATATAAACTTTATCGAAGACACCAGGGCCTGTCTCAGCGCCGTGGATGGAGTGATCCTTATTGTCTCTGCCTTATCGGGGGTAAAGGCGGAAACACGAAAGATATGGAGTTACGCATCAGATTATGAATTGCCCAGACTTGTATTCATCAATAAAATGGACCGGGACAATGCCAGTTTCGCGGTCGCGATTGAAGCTATTGAAGAATCATTCGGCCTGTCCGCAATTCCTCTTAACATCCCCATGGGCTCCGGAGGTAAATTTCAGGGCGTCATCGATATTGTTAAAATGAAGGCCTACACATTTAAGGGCGGGGCAATGAGTGAGGGTGATATCCCCGACGAGTTTAAAGGCAATGCGGAAGAGTACAGGAAAAAACTGGTGGAGAAAATAGCTGAGTCCGATGATGCGCTCCTTGAAAAATATCTCGAGGGAACAGACCCCACGGACGAAGAAATCAGCAGGGGGGTCAAGGAGGGCTCGATCAGGCAGGCCTTTATTCCTGTTGTATGCGGTTCCGCAACCGGCAATACAGGCATTCAGCCCCTGCTCGACAGCGTAGTATTCTGCCTTCCCTCTCCGACTGAACGGGCCGCAATTTTTCCCATAAAAGGGAAAAATCCGAAGACAGGAGACGAAGTCAGCAGAAATCCCGTTTCAGATGATCCGCTGACGGTAAGGGTGTTTAAAACCATTGCTGATCCCTTTGCAGGAAAACTTACGCTCTTCAGGGTGTTTTCCGGCGTGCTTAAATCCGACTCAGCCATCTATAATTCCACAAGGGACAGCAAGGAAAAAATGGGAAGCATGTTTTATCTGATAGGGAAAAATCACGTGCCGGTAAAAGAGGTAGGACCCGGTGAGATCGCTGCAGTGGCTAAATTAAAGGAACCCCAGACCGGTGATACATTTACCGATGCAGGTGATCCAATCCTCCTTGATCCCCTGCTTTTTTCGGACCCTATCATATCCTATGCAATTGAACCGAAGTCACGGGGAGATGAAGACAAGGTAAGCACAGGGCTTCACAGGCTGCTCGAAGAAGACCCGACGCTTAAATTTCACAGGGACCCTGAGACAAAGGACATGATCCTCGGCGGAATGGGACAGATGCATCTCGAAGTTACCCTTGAAAGACTGAAGAGAAAATTCGGCGTTGAAGTGGTCATGAAGACACCCAAGATCCCCTACAGGGAGACGATCAAAACGTCTGCGAGCGCACAGGGCAAATATAAAAAACAGTCCGGAGGGAGAGGACAGTTCGGCGACTGCTGGGTAAAGATAGAGCCCCTGCCGTCCGGAAGCGGATTTGAATTTGTGAACAACATTGTCGGCGGCGTTATCCCGCGACAGTATATCCCTGCCGTGGAGAAGGGTATTGTTGAAAAAATGAAAGAGGGACTGGTTGCCGGGTATCCGGTAATTGATGTAAGGGCCACCCTGTATGACGGTTCCTATCACTCTGTTGATTCTTCGGAAATGGCATTTAAAATTGCCGGGTCAATGGCCCTGCAGAAGGCGGCCCCGAATGCAAAAGTCACGATCCTGGAACCTGTGGTCAAAGTGGAAGTGAATACCCCTGAAGAGTTCCTCGGTAATGTCATAGGGGACCTGAACTCAAAGCGCGGCAAGGTCCAGGGGGTTGAGACCGAGGCAGGAGGCAGCCAGAAAATTACTGCTCTTGTTCCCATGTCTGAAATGCTCACCTATGCAAACCAGCTCAACGGCTTAACCAGCGGTCAGGGCATCTATACCATGGAAGCTTCCCATTATGAAGAAGTCCCTGCGCACATTGCCCAGAAATTGATTGCTGAAAAAGAGGAGGCAAAGAAGGAAGCGTAATTTGCAAACTGATTACGTTTATGCTATATGGTTTACATATATAACTGTATGCTCTTTGATTATTCGTGGTTTTGTCAGGAAGTCATGACTGTTGGTATATATGGGGCGTAAAAGCCATATCTTTCCTGCCCTGCTGATGCTTGCGGCAGTCCTGCTTTACGCTCTCTATCCAACGGACAAAAAACGTATTAAGATAGTTATTAAAGACAGCACAGAAGCTATTGTTCAGGAAGATATTGATCGACTCATGGAGCATATTTCATTTAATTACCGGGACCGGCACGGGGGCAGTTATCTGCTGTTTAAAAAGCGGATGGAAAAGGTCTTTACGAAGTTTGATGAATTTGATATAACAACTGATATAATGAAGGTCTCCGTGGAAGATGACGGGGCAGAGGTGGAGCTTAAAATGAGTGTCATAGCATCGGAGAGAGCGAAGAGGGGGTATGTGATTGGTGATGCGGTCGGGGCCGAGGACATACGTGTGTTCATGGAAAAATCCCCCTATGAATGGAAAGTGACTGAAGTAGAAAGAATTGCAGGCAATAATTAATGATATGCTTCATCGAAGCAAAATAATGAACGGCACATTATTTATGTTAATGAAAAGGACGGGGTAAGAAAATGCTTGTGGAATTCAGCATTGTTCCTCTCGGGAAAAACGCCAGTATTGGAAAGGATGTTGCAAAGGTATTAAAAATTGTAGATAATAGTGGCCTGCCGTATAAACTGAACCCCATGGGTACAGTTGTTGAAGGTACGTGGGATGATATAATGGCACTGGTAAAAAAATGCCATCAGGCCGTCCTGAAGGGCGGGGAGAGGGTAGTCACTTCAATAAAGATCGATGACAGAAAAAGGCGCCGCAACATGATTAAAGAAAAGGTGGAGTCCATTGAAAGGAGACTCCATAAATCATTGAAGAAGTAGGGACCAGAGATGATGAAAAATCATATCGGACTTGATGCGGGCTCTGTCAGTGTAAAGTATGCTCTCCTGGATGCTGACGGGAACATTCTCGCAACGAAATATGTCCGCCATAAAGGCAATCCCCTGGCCGTTGCCTTTGATCTTTTAAAACAGTTGCCTTCCGACGCCTCTCTGAGCATTACCGGTTCCGCAGGAAAACTTATTGCCGGTGCATTTGACATAAAACCGGTCAATGAAATCGTTGCCCTGAGCTACGCGGCAAAAAGACTCTGCCCCCGGGTGAAGACAGTTATTGAAATGGGAGGCGAAGATTCAAAGCTTATCCTCATTGATGACGGAATGGTCAGGGAGTTTTCCATGAACTCTGTCTGCGCAGCAGGTACCGGATCATTTCTTGACCAGCAGGCTGAGCGGCTTTCTCTCAGCATAGAAGAATTCTCCGAACTTGCCCTTGCATCAAAGAAACCGCCGCGTATAGCCGGCAGGTGCAGTGTTTTTGCCAAGTCGGACATGATCCATCTTCAGCAGATTGCGACGCCTTTAGAGGATATTGTCGCCGGACTCTGCCTTGCAGTTGCGAGGAATTTCAAGGGGAGCATCTGTAAAAACATGGACCTTCCGGAACCCATAAGTTTTCAGGGCGGAGTAGCGGCAAACAGAGGAGTGAGACGGGCCTTTCGCGAAGTGCTGTCCGTAGATGAACTTGTCATCCCGGATCATTTCGCAATAATGACGGCAATAGGCGCAGCCTATAAAGACATGGAGCAGGGAGTCGAATCACGTTTTGAATGCAGCAGGCTTTCTGAGTTCATTTCAGGTTTAAAGGAAGAAGAACCGGGACATAAAATCCTGTGTGACAATCACAGCGAATTTGAGAAGAGGCACAGTGTGTCATATCACATTCATACACCGGACGCATCCCGGAAGGTTAATGCCTGGCTCGGAATAGACATAGGTTCGATCAGCACGAATCTTGCCGTAATCGATGATGAGAAGAGACTCCTTGCCAAGAGGTATCTGATGACAGCGGGCAGACCGATCGAAGCAGTCAAAAAGGGACTTGATGAGATTGGCAGCGAAGTCGGTGACAGGGTTACCATATGTGGTGTCGGAACGACCGGATCGGGACGATACATGATCGCTGACTTTGTCGGAGCGGACATTGTTAAAAACGAGATTACCGCCCAGGCACGGGCTGCCATTGAAATAGATCCTGAAGTTGATACAATTCTGGAAATCGGAGGGCAGGATTCAAAGTACATATCAATAAGGGACGGTGTAATCGTTGACTTTGAAATGAACAAGGCCTGTGCCGCCGGCACGGGCTCCTTTCTTGAGGAGCAGGCAGAGAAGCTCGATACTTCCGTAAAGGAAGAATTTGCCCATCTGGCCTTCCAGTCCGGGAGTCCCTGTGCGCTCGGGGAAAGATGCACCGTTTTCATGGAAAATTCTCTTTTATCAAAACAGCAGAGAGGCGCCCCCAAGGAGGACCTGGTTGCGGGGCTCGCGTACTCGATTGTCCAGAACTACATTAACAGGGTTGTTGCAAACAAAAATATCGGCGAAAAGATATTCTTCCAGGGAGGCGTGGCGTTTAATAAGTCCGTAGTGGCGGCATTTGAAAGTTATCTCGATAAAAATATTATTGTTCCGCCTCACCATGATGTTACGGGTGCAATCGGTATGGCGAGTATTGCGATGAATTATATGAAAAACCGGGGTGCGGAAAGGGGTACACTGATCACGGACAGCGGCCTGCGCACAACGAACTTCAAGGGCTTTGATCTTTCTAAACGCAGGTATGATATAAAATCATTTGAGTGCAAGGGCTGTGACAACCTGTGTGAGATCAACAGGGTCCAGGTGGAAGGCGAGCAGGAACCGCTTTACTACGGGAGCAGGTGTGAAAAGTATGATGTAAGGCGAAAGAAGAAAAATAACGGGGAAGCGGAAATGCCTGACCTGTTCGCTGAACGCGCAGGGCTTCTCATGAAATCTCACACCGGGTATTACGATACATTCGCAAAGGACCGCGAATCGAAGGACGGACAGCGGACCACGGACAGCGGACCACGGCCCCCCCGTATCGGGATACCGATGCTGTTCTTCTTCCATGATTTTCTTCCCTACTGGAGTACACTGCTGTGGGAACTGGGTTTTGAGGTTGAACTCTCGGGAAATACGAGCAGGCAGATTATTAATAAGGGAGTGGAAAACATTCTTTCTGAAAGCTGTTTCCCCCATAAGGTCGCACACGGCCATATAAAGGAGTTAATAGACAGGAACGTTGACGCCGTTTTTCTGCCCAGTTTCATTAACTTCAACACTGACAGCGAAAAGATGAGGAGCTTTGCCTGTCCTTATGCCCAGACAATGCCCTATATCGCCAGTGTTGTTTTTGGAAATGTCCGGATTCTTAAACCCGTAATCGATCTGGAAAAGGGTGGTGACTATCTTGTAAAACAGTTATATCATTCACTGAAACCTTTTTACATATCAAAGCATGCCATTAAAAGTGCTCTTAAAAAGGCGGAAAACGCGCAGAAGGAGTTCAGTTCAGCGATAAAGAAGCGGGGCAAAGAAATTCTTGCCGGTATTCCTGAAAAAACAATAGTCATCGTGGGCCGCTCATACAATTCATTTGATGCCGGTATTAACCTTGAAATACCCAAAAAACTGGCGGCCCTCGGGGTCTTCTCCATCCCCATGGATTATCTCCCGCTGGAAGTAATTGACATTTCCGGTCAATGGACAAATATGTACTGGAGATCAGGACAGAACATTCTGAGGGCAGCGGAACTGATCCGGGACAACCCAAAACTGTTTGCCCTTTACA
>JBFKMY010000159.1:0-5823 GCA_041629615.1 Thermodesulfovibrionia bacterium
AGCCCCCAGAGTGAGTCCTCAACATTTTGAGGGAACCTTTCCATGACCTCTTTATAATTCCTCTCCGCATCTGAAAAGCTTCCGTTTCGTCTGAATTCATCAGCGTCCATAAGGAACAAAAGGGCAAGCTGATGGTTCCCGGGATATTTCGTCTCAAATTCCTTTTTAACCCTGTCAAAATTTCCCCTGTCATTTCTTCTGTAAAACGACCTCGCCTGCCAGTACAGTGCCTCAGGATTTGTCAGCAGACCAAAGGTTTCTGCCGATGTATCATAGTTCTTCTGCCTGAACTGACACATGCCTGTGAGAAATATGACCTTCTCTTTTTCATGTTCATCCATCTGACCAAGCACTTCCTTATAGACAGCTTCAGCCCTTCGATAATTATGCTTTTGATAGAAACTGTCCGCCCTTATTAAGAGTTCCTCCCTTGAAAGAACTTCGGACTTCATCAGTTTCAGTTCCCTTAATGCATCTTCTGATAAGGGCACGGCATTCACATAAATATTTTTTAAAAGGGCAACCGCCTTTACCGTTTCGCCCCTTGCTTTCCAGTGCAGTGCAAGGGTGAATTTACTTTCCCAGTCCGTCGGGAATTGTTGAATATATTCAGCAAGCGCTTCTATAGCCTGATCGTCCCTCTTTAAAGCCAGTAATGCGGTAATCTCTGACTGCCGGGCATACTGCAATAAAAGTGTGTTTTGAATCTGCCGTGCAGTGTCAACGGCCTTCTCATATGTTCCGGTATTCAGATACATTTTGACCAGCAATTTAAGTGCGTAATCTTTCAGAAGCGGGTAATCCCCGGCGGCCCTGATGAAATACCTTTCGGACTCTTCGTTATTCCCTGCCTCCCCGTACAGTATACCGAGCATAAAAAGTGCCTTACCGGCATTCAGCGGATCATTTTCCACGATAGCAAGTAAAATGCTCTCCGCCTCTCTGTTCAGGCAGGCGTTCATGATACCAACGGCTTTTTCAAACCGCCCGTCATCCTGTTCTGCCGGGCGGGACCGGACTGACTCATGAGCAACGCCGGATCGCATGTCATTGGCATGGCTTAAAAGCGGAAGTAAACAGGCCAGCCCGAGGAAGAGAGTGATGTACAATGGACATCTCCTGTCCGGTATGAAAAGTCGAAGCATTCACTATCTTAACAAATTCCTCATACAAGCATCAGCACATATGTTTTCTTTTGTTGTGCCCCGAACATTTTCCGGGCCTCAAAAAAAAGAAAGAATTCTTCCGCAGGAGAGTCATCAGGTTTTTCCCTCCACTAAAGTATTTTTTTTTATTTACCGAAACATAAATCACAAGAAGATCAACGAAGAGATAATAACATCAGGGGGAAAACCAGAGTCATGGACCGATTGAGAATTACAATTTCCTCACTCACAGCAATGCTTATTTTGCTTTTTACCCCCGTTGCTTCAGGAAAATCAGAACAACCCGATCCCTGCCGTACATGCCATGAAGATGTTTATGCAAAGGCCCGTTCATATCGATATCAGCATAGTGTTGTCTGGAACAGGTGTCCTTCATGTCATATAAATCCCGATAACGGGGACACCACAATAGCCAAACTGAATCCTCCGGGCTTTCAGAAGGAATGGCTCGTATATGCGGGCCGGCTGTCTGATGATGAGGCCTATCCGGCGGAAGTAACAGTAACGGACAGACGGGGAGTGAAATCTGCCCCTCATCACATTGCTATCGTTCCGAAAAATCTGCGAGGGCCCGGAGAACTGCGGCCATTGCTGGTGCTCAAGGAACTCTCCGGGGTTATGATAGAAGAAGTTAAAAAACGCGGCTTTGTCAGAATGACCCTTTCGTGGAATACAAATGTTTTTGCCTCGTCAGAGCTCGTGTACAGATTGCTGGGGAGCAAAGAACACTCAATAAAAACAAAGGGACTGTATACAAAGACCCATACGATGAAACTGGATGGGTTAAGGCATAAAAAAAAGTATGCCATCAGGGCTGTTTCACGGGATATATTCGATAATGTCCTGAAGTCTGAAGAGTATATTATTGATACATCCAAAGAATTGTCCCGCCCTGCCGAGCCGGAAGGTGATGCTTCAATGAGTCCTCAGGTTACACAGATGCAATTATTCAGGAGCCCCGATCAGAAGGGGGTCTATTTAAAAGTGACCGCAAATAAAATGTCAGAACTATCGGTCACAATCAGGCAGTCCCCTTCAGCGGACAAAAAACATGGTCCCGGTTTTTTACCGGAACGATATTCGAGCATAGATATCTGTTATACATGCCATCCCCATGATTCTTCCCACCCTGTCGGGGTAAAGGCAGAAAGTCCGAAGATCAAAACACCGGACGGGCTTCCTACAATCCAGGACGGCATAATAACCTGCGTCACCTGTCACGAACCGCATGGCGGGGAAAGGGTGCACTTTAACAGGTTCGATTACAAAAAAAATCTGTGCATGAGATGTCACTTGAAAAAATACGGCACGTAAACGGCATCGTACAATGAAATCATCACCATAAGGAGAAATGAAATGGGCGGCATAAGGAAAAGAAAAATTATCAATTTTTCCATCAAAAGACAAATGCAGATAAGACTGTTTATAAAAATTCTCGGAATAATCCTGATCGGCGTGGGACTTATGGCAGCCGCATTTTATCTCTACAGTAACAGGGAAATAAACGCGAGTTACCGTCAATTTCATGTGCATGCCGACAACTTCCTTGACCTTCTCAGACCGGCCATTGTCTCCTCTCTCCTTCTGGCCCTCTTTGCTTCTGTTCTCATTACCCTTTTCCTTCCCATAAAAATTGCAGGGCCCCTTTACAGGATTGAAAGAGAAATGAAAGAGAAGGTGGCAAAGGGGAACCTCACCGTAAGGTTTATACTGCGCAAAGGGGATGAAATGGGTGAGCTTGCAGAGTCAATAAATTACTGTCTGGAAAGTCTCGGAAAGAAAATAGAAACAACACAAAAACTGGCAAACGATCTTGAAGCCCGCATGTCGCAAACAGAGGAGACGGACAGGAGAGATATGCAAGATCTTGTAAAAAAAATAAAGGAATCCCTGATGCACTTCACGGTAAGATGATACGCGTTGTCCCCTTTCCGGTACAACGGACCAGCGCTCAGAATAAAATGGAGGCGACGAGCGGATTCGAACCGCTGAATAAAGGTTTTGCAGACCTCCCCCTTAGCCACTTGGGTACGTCGCCATTAAAAAGCGATCAGCCGTCAGCTTTCAGCGATCAGCTCCTTTTATTTCCTATCGCTGACAGCTGATTGCTGATCGCTCACTGCTGTCTTTTGGAGCGGGAGACGGGACTTGAACCCGCGACAACCACGTTGGCAACGTGGGGCTCTACCACTGAGCTACTCCCGCGGAAAAACATTGAACGCAAAAGAATGACCGTTTAAAAGTACTGGTTAAAAAACAATTGTCACGCTTTAACTCTTAACTAAAATGCTGCCGATAGTCTATAATAGACATCTAAAATAGTAATGAAAAAAACCCGGTTTTGTCAAATGCTCTGTCCAGATTATAAAGAATTTAAAAAGAAGGCCCGTGAGGGAAATCTCATTCCGGTATACAGGGAAATCCTTGCTGACCTCGAAACCCCTTTATCGGCTTTTCTCAAACTCAAGGGAAAAACCTGCTTTCTTCTCGAAAGCGTCGAAGGCGGCGAAAAATGGGCCAGATATTCCTTCATCGGAAGCAATCCCTCCATCACAATAGAGGGCAAAGGGAAGGACCTGATAATAACGAGAGGATTGCATAAAGAAAAGGTTGTGGTAGCACATGATCCCCTGGAAGCGATAGCGGCTGAATTAAAAAAATATAAACCGGTAATTATCCCCGGACTTCCGAGATTCTTTGGCGGATTTGTCGGCTATATCGGGTATGATACGGTGAGAAATTTTGAAATATTGCCCGACAACCGTCATCCGGGGCTCGGCCTTCCCGATGTATTCCTTATGTTTACCGACACACTGGTTGTATTTGATAATCTGACACATAAAATCAAAGTGATATCAAATGCACATATTGAAGACGGCACCAAAAAAGCGTATGAAAAAGCACGGGAAAAGATCGATGGCATCGTGAGGAAACTGCAGTCAAAAGCGGTTTACAGAAAGGCATCGTCATCGCAAAAAAGGGCTGTTCCAAAGAAGAGGGACTTTGCATCAAATTTCTCAAAAAAAGATTTTTTGCGCGCGGTTGAAAAGACAAAGGAATATATCGTTGCAGGCGATGTAATTCAGACCGTAATTTCACAAAATTTTCAGAGGGAAACGGACATTCCGCCCATAAATGCATACAGGGCACTGCGGGTCATTAATCCATCGCCATACATGTATTATCTGGAAACCGGCAAATGCACGATTGCAGGGTCTTCCCCTGAAATACTCGTGCGGGTTGAAGGAGATACAATAGAATTGAGGCCTATCGCAGGCACACGGAGAAGGGGGAATACTCCGGAAGAAGACCTGTTCTTTGAAGAGGAACTCAGGGCAGACCCGAAGGAAATCGCAGAACATATCATGCTCGTTGACCTCGGGAGAAACGATACGGGGCGGGTAGCGCAGACAGGCACGGTAAAGGTGACGGAATTAATGACCGTTGAACGCTATTCCCATGTTATGCATCTTGTATCAAACGTGGTGGGGAAACTCGGAAAAAAACATGATGCATTTGATGTGCTCAGGGCGTCATTCCCGGCAGGCACCGTGTCCGGGGCGCCAAAGATACGGGCAATGGAAATAATCGAGGAACTTGAGCCGACAAGGCGCGGTCCCTATGCAGGTTCAGTAGGATATTTTGACTTCTCGGGAAACATGGATACTTGTATTACTATAAGAACAATCGTCTTTAAAAACAAAAAAGCCTATATTCAGGCAGGCGCAGGTATTGTTGCTGATTCCGACCCGGAGAAGGAATACAGAGAAACATTAAGCAAGGCAAAGGGAATGTTTAAGGCCATCGAAATGGCAGAGGATGAACTGTAGGGGCCTCCCCCGCAGCATCTGGAGATGACATATGCTTTTAATGATTGATAATTATGATTCTTTTACATATAACCTGGTTCAATACCTCGGTGAGCTGGGTGAAGACATCAGGGTCTTCAGAAACGATAAAATTACAATCGATCAAATCGAAAAACTCGCCCCTGAAAGGATTGTGATATCTCCCGGTCCCTGTACGCCGAATGAAGCCGGCATATCGGTCAGCGTCATACGGCATTTTGCGGGGAAACTCCCTGTCCTTGGAGTCTGCCTGGGCCACCAGTCAATAGGCGCAGCATACGGTGCTGAGATAGTCAACGCACCACGATTAATGCACGGCAAAACATCCATGATCCATCATGACGGGAAGACCATTTTCAAAGGTCTTCCCAATCCCTTTGAAGCAACGCGATACCATTCCCTGATTATCAAGAGGGATACGTTATCGGATGACTTTTCCATAACCGCATGGACGGATCGAGACGAGATTATGGGGATACGACATAAAAAACTGGTCATTGAAGGGGTCCAGTTCCATCCTGAGTCCATACTTACAAAGGTCGGAAAAGATCTGTTGAGAAATTTCCTGAAGCTCAGGATGAAATGAGAACCGGTCAACAGGACACTACTGATAAGACATCATTGATTACACTATAAAGAGATATGAGACTTCATCATCACACTATATTTTCACTAACGATAGCAGGGGCCCTCTATATGATATTTAGCTCATGGAGGCTGGCATTAGGCTCCTTTATCGCAGGGATATTTATCGATATTGACCACATTATTGATGTTGTGCGTGAACATGGATGGTCGGTAAAGGTGAA
>JBFKMY010000160.1:0-5809 GCA_041629615.1 Thermodesulfovibrionia bacterium
ATGATCGGCGTGTCCTGAATGTACGCATCCACCTTTCCCTGCTTTAAGGCGAGAAAACATTCTGCATTTGTCTGAAACGAACGAATTTTTAACTCCCTGTTGCAACCAAGCTCTTTCAGATATTCCTGTCCCGCTATATAGGCATTTGAACCCTGTGTGACGGCTACTCTCCTGCCGCAGATATCAATGGTGCTCCTGAACCTGCCCTTTTTTGCATAGAATATCTTTCCTGACCAGAGATAGGGAGGTTCTGCGTAGTCGATCTGACGGTCACGGCTCCGGGTGTGACTCATGCTTGAAATCGTAATATCAATCCTCCTGTTTGCAAGAAATGCCACCCTGGTTTTGTTATTGACCGCGACCCGCTCAAGCTTTATTTCTCTGCCCATCAGTTTACCCAGGCTCTTTACCAATGCGGAACTGATATCAATATCAAACCCTGTCCATTCCCCCTTTTCGTCAATATAGTTAAGGGGCGGCACTGTTGTGCCCGAGCCGATCCTGACCACCCCCCTCTCCCTGACCGCGTCATAAAGGGAGTCCGCTGCTCCTGAAAAAGGGAACACCAGCATGGCAAGTACGCACAATGAAAGTGCCCCGTATTTTTTCATAAGACCCATCTCCTTTTCCGCAGATAATGAACAGGAAGCTCTGGTCCGAACAGCAGGGCCTGCTGTTTCGTTATTGTTGTGTTACGATTTTCTGTCCAGTTTTTCCCGGAGCGTATTTCTTGATATTCCGAGGAACTTTGCGGTCATGACCTGATTGTTCCTGTTCATTTCAAGGGCCCTCTTTACTAAAAGATGTTCAAAGGCAGCAACCGCTTCTTTATATATATTCGTTCCGCCCCGCTTCAGTAATTCACTGGCAGCATCGGAAAGCATACTGTCAAGGTCTTTTGCTTCCCCCTCTGAAACCACTTCCTCCGGCGGCCATTCGCAATTATCGAGGGAGAGAAAATCTTTCTGACACAGGATCATTCCCCGCTGTATAATGCTTTGCAGCTCCCGTACATTGCCGGGCCAGTGATATTTATTGAATTCTTGAAACACTTCAGGTAACGCGCCCTTCAGGTCCTTTCCCATCTCCCTGTTGTATTTTTGAATAAAATAGTGCACCAGCATTACGATATCATCTTTCCTTTCCCTGAGAGGAGGGATATGGATACTTACAACATTCAAGCGCCAGTACAGATCATCCCTGAATTTTCCTTTATTTTTGAGCTCGTCAAGGTTTTTGTTTGTGGCAGCGATGATCCTCACATCGGTTTTAATGATCTCCTTCCCGCCCACTCTCTGAAAGCATCCGTCCTGAAGCACTCTGAGCCACTTGGCCTGAATGGAAAGGGGCATGTCCCCTATCTCATCAAGAAACATTGTCCCTGTACTGCATTGTTCAAATTTTCCTATTTTCCTGTTATCAGCCCCGGTAAATGCCCCTTTTTCGTGTCCGAATAATTCACTCTCCAGCAGCGTATCGGGAATGGCCGCGCAATTGACAGGGAGAAAGGGCTTGTGTATCCGTTTACTGTGATGATAAATTGCCCGTGCTATCAGTTCCTTGCCTGTCCCTGTTTCACCTCGCAAGAGTACCGTTGCATCACTTTCCGCAACCTGTCCTGTTTTTTTGAAGATTTCAAGCATGCCGGGGCTCCTGCCGATTATCCTGTCACCCTTTTCAACATCCCCTTCATCAAAGGTCACCGGGGTTGATATTTTTCTGTCCATAATTGCCTTTTCAATAAGAGATATGAGTTCCGCATTTTCAAAGGGCTTGGTCAGATAATCGTAGGCACCGTATTTCATTGCCGTTATTGCCTTTTCCGATGTGCTGAAGGCCGTCATCATAATTATGATAAGATCGGGGTAGCGGGACTTTAACCGCTGCAGGGTCTCAAGGCCGTCCATGTGCGGCATGTTTACGTCCATTACCACAAGTACAGGGGTTTCTTTTCCTGCCTTTTCAATAGCTTCTATGCCGTTGTCAGCGGTAATGACATCATATCCCTGCCGGCCGAGTATTTTTTGAAATGAATGACGGACTCCTCTTTCGTCGTCTACCACCAGGATTTTATCCATGCCTGACCTCTTTTGGTAAGCGTACGGTAAACACTGTTCCTCCTGCGCGGCTGCTGTTAAAGAACAGGTCTCCGTCATGAGATTTTAATATATTATATGCAATTGATAACCCTAATCCAGTCCCCCCGTCTTTTGTGGTAAAAAAGGGGTTAAAAATCTTTGGACGAATCTCGTCGGGAATTCCTTCTCCCTGGTCCCGGATCATTACCTCGACATACCGTTCGTGCGATTTACCCGTGATTCGAATTTCTCCGCCCTCAGGCATTGCCTGCACCGCGTTCAGAAGGAGATTCAGAAAGACCTGTTCAAGCAGTGACCTGTCAGCTTTGACACCGGGGAGGGGATCAATAAAATCTTTATGCACGACGATGCCTGAATTATCAATTTCAAAGGTGGCAAGAGACAGTACACGCGCTATAAGATCATTTAAATCGACTTCGGCAAAGTGAACGTCTTTCTGTTTCACAAATCCCAGAAAGTTCGTCAGAATGGCATCGATTTTTTCAATCTCATCGCTGATAATGAGCGCATCTTCTTTCGTCATGTCAGGCTGTTCTCTGAATGCCTGGAACATCATCTTCAATGTGGTCATCGGGTTTTTCAGCTCATGGGCGAGCCCGGCGGAAATCTGTCCTATGGAGGATACTTTTTCAGCCTGCAGAAGGTGCGTGTACGCATAGGCTTCTTCCATCTTTTTCATTGCAGACTGGAGCTGCATTGACAGCGTGTTAATATTGCGCGTAAGGTACCCGATTTCATCGCCGGACCGTACTTCCATTTTCTTTCCGTATTCTCCCCTTCCAAGGACTTTTGTGAACTCAATAATCCTTTTGAGCGGTTCGGTCAGCAATCGGCTGAAGATGAATGACGCTATGATACCCAGAAGGATGACGAGCAGTATTGAGGGGTAGGTAATATGTCTTGCCCTCGCAAGTGTCTCTATCAGGCTGTCCTCCCTGATTCCCAGATGCAGTCGGGATTTTGTGTCCTTAAATAGCGCAATTCCGATGTCCCGGATGTATCCCTTTTCCGTATCGAGAAGCTGTACATGAAGGTCCATCATATCGAGAGGATTCCAGGACAAAATATCAGGAGGCGTCCCGTTCTCAAAGGTGTGAACGACGATTTTCCCCTCCTGATCGGTAACAAGGATATATTCCACATCTGTTTCTTTGCCGAGGACCTCACTGAATGCTTTGGATGTCTGAAAATAATCTTTCAGAAGAACATCGTTGGCAACCCTGTCCGAGAGATTTCCTGCTATGGATATGCCCCGTTTTTCCAGTTCACCGCGAAAGGCACCGATAAAAACACCCCGTATGGAGAGAATGATAAAAAAGGCAACACTGAGGGCGATTGTTATGGTCAGGAGGCTTATCTTAGTTCTTAATTGCATTGGGCAAAACCCCGTACCTCACCGCCAGTGAGGTGACCTTATTAAGCTCAAGCTCATTTATCTTTGAAAAGCCCAGAGGCATCTCGGTCCTGTCCCAGTCATAGAGGACCTCCCTGTGCCTTCCTGCAGGTTCAAGGGCGAGCAGTGCAGACCTGACTTCTTCGACAATCCCGCTGTCCACCGAACTGTTGTACGCAATGAGACTGCTCGGGTATGGTTCCGATATCCTTATAATCCTGATCTTCCCCTCTGACAAAAGCTGGTTTGCAAGGGTGTCCTGCATACCTCCCGCATCACACTCCCCGTTTAGAACAGCTTTTACAACATTCACATGGGAACCCGCATACATATGATTACCTAAATCTTCAAGTGTGATTCCTGCGTCTTCAAGCATTTTCCTCGGAATTAAATGGCCCTGCGTTGACATTGGAGAGCCAAAGGCAAAGCATTTCCCCTTAAGGTCAGCGAGGTGATGTATCGGACTGTCGGGCTTTGTAATTATCATTGAATAATATCTTGTGTCCCCTTCCCTGTTGACTCCGCTGACGAGATATCTTATCCCGTATTTCTCTGCACCAATGACATAGTTAAGGGTCCCGAGGGATGCAAAATGCGTTACGCCCTTTCCGAGGTTATCCACTGTGTCCTCGTACTTTTCAGTAAATTTGATACGGAACCGCCTGCCTGTTGCCTCTTCAAGGTAATTGAGAAAGGGCGTGTAAATTCTGATCTCTTCCTTGGGGCCGAGCCTGAGATCAAATCCGAACCAGAGCGTATTGGGTTGACGCGATTCCGCTGACTGTGAAACTTCGCCGGCCCTTTTGTAAAGACTCACTTTTTTTGGTGTTTCCTCTTGGGAACATCCGGAAAATGCAAGAAAGAGTAACGTGAGAAAAAGGAGGATAAATATACATCTCCTCTTTAATATGGACAGCCTTATCATATATGCCATAATGAGCAAATTCTATTATAACTGAACGGTCTGCGAATGTGATATACTGATATTCACCTGTGATGCCCCCTGATTTCTCCATATTTCAGAAAGCCGTCAAGGCGATCGAGGAAGAAAGGGCGGATACCTTTACGTCACTGCCGGGTTCATCGGCTGCCCTGTTATTCTCCTTGTTAAAGCCCCCGGGTCTTGTTCTCTGCCCTGCGGAAGAGGGCGCGAATGAGTTCTGTTCAGATGCTGTTTTCTGGTCAACCCTCTATGGTGTTGTCCCTCCTGTTGTCATCCAGCCCAGAGGAAGCCCCGGCCGGTTGAAGAGCATTGCCGGCCTTTACACCTCGCGCCGGGGGAAGATCATTGCTTCTGTTGATGCTGCCCTCGCTACCCTGTGGCAGAACCAGGACTTTCCCCTGCTCGGGTTATCAAAAGCGGAAAGTGCTGACAGGGACTTTGTTATTCGTGAGTTACATGGTATGGGGTACCTCAATGTTCCCGTTGTATCGGCCACAGGTGAGTTCAGCATCAGGGGGGGAATACTCGACATATTCCCTCCGGACACGGAGTACCCTGTACGGGGAGAATTTTTCGGCGATGAGATTGTCTCTTTGCGTTTTTTTGATGTTGATACCCAGCTGTCGGTCAAAGAAATAGAAGAAATATGGATATGTCCGGTAAGAGAACCGGAGCAGGGGCCGGACCTTATCAGCCTTATGCCCGAAAGCAGGATTATTTTGAGTGAGCCTGATGATATACGGCGCCGTCACTTTGAAATTGACGAAATGTTTCAGGGCAAAAAAACAATTTCCTGCATGTCATTGCAGCTCGAAGGGGAGGGTTTCAATTGTGCCGTACACAGTCTGGCGGGCCTGGGACTCCTGCAGGATGAAAGGAAGACAATAGAGGATTTTGTTGCGCAGGTCATTGCATTGAGAAGAGACTATTGCATTCTGGCGGTCTGTTCATCGGAGGGCCAGGCACACAGACTGAAAGATCTCTTTAATGAACAGAATTCTGATATTCCTCTTTTAAGCGCATATAATGTGCTGAATGAAATACAAGGCTCGGCAATAACAATAGGTGAATTAAGCAGGGGGTTTACCTGTAAGGATACAATTGTACTTGCCGGCGCCGACATCTTCGGCAGGCGTCCTGCCTTTAAATCCGCTAAAAAATCAAAAGTATCACAGCTGATTTCTTCAATAGAAGATTTCACCATAGGGGATTATCTCGTACACAGTGAACATGGCATCGGCAGATTTACGGGAATAAAGAAAGAAAAGATCGAAGAGCATGAAGACGACTTTATTACTATTGAATATCTTGGAGGAGATAAAATATTTGTTCCCCTTGAACGGATCACCTCTGTTCAGAAATATCACGGGCCTG
>JBFKMY010000161.1:0-5805 GCA_041629615.1 Thermodesulfovibrionia bacterium
GAAGTCATGGGATACATGCTTATAAAATTCCCTGTATTCTTCATCGGACACGTCGGATTTATCTTTGAGCCAGATCGCCTTTCTTGAATTCAGTGTTTCTTCCTCTTTTATTTTTACCTTCTCCCCCTTTTTCAGCTCGCTGTCTATTTCTTTCTCAACATCCATAACGACCGGATGTTCAATATAGTCAGAGTATTTCCGTATGGTGCTTCGAATCTCCCATTCTTCAAGATATTTTTTCTCGTCCTTTTTAAAATATAAAATTACATCCGTGCCCTTCTTTTCCTTTTCCACATCTTCTACGGTAAAAAAGCCGTCTGCCGCTGATTCCCATTTAACGCCCGTTTTGCTGTCAGAACCGGCCTTCCTCGACAGGACCGTCACTTTGTCAGCCACCATGAAGGAGGAATAAAATCCAACGCCGAACTGACCGATCAATTCGGGATTGTCTTTTACTTCTTTGCTCTGTAACGCAGCGAGGAACTCTTTTGTGCCGGAGTGGGCAATTGTCCCGAGGGCCCTGGTTATTTCTTCTTTGGTCATACCAATGCCGTTGTCCCTTACCGTCAACGTTCCTGCCTCCCTGTCTGCCAGGAGTTTAATTTTCCATTCTTTTTCATTTTCCATAATACCGCTGTCTGTCAGTGATTCGTACCGTGCCTTGTCGATTGCATCGGAAGCATTGGAAATAAGCTCCCTGAGAAATATGTCCTTATGAGAATAAAGGGAATGGATCATCAGATCCAGCAGATGTTTCACCTCGGTCTTAAATTCCAGATTTTCTTTGGTCATTACAATGAACTCCTTTATTTTAAACAGGTTACAGTAGATAAGCAGTCTTCAACCTATTTTTATAATAAAATTGCAATAAAAAGTCAATTGTCAATCCGCATGAGGCCTGTCCATGCCGGAAATGACGTTTTCATGTTTAACGTAACGAAAAGTAGCTGTGTTGATGAATTGACACTAAATGTTACGCAAACAAAACACTCGATACCTTCAACTCATTAAACCAGTGCCCGCTTAAATTCCCTCTGCCACTATCCACACGAGAAACTGTAAACATTCTATACATGTTTTGTTTTTTTAGTTTTTCAACAGGTTATATACGCAGTAACACAAAATCAACCTGTTCGCCCCTTCATTTTTCATTATTGGGCTTCGTGATAACGGGGAATACATACTGTTGAGAGTAACGTTGATTCATTCTGGCATGTAATATGCTAATCATATCCCATGGTTTCGCTGACAAGCTGTGAAATATTGGATGAGTTACTGAAACTTGGGATCCCTTCTCCAGAAGCTATCCACTACTTCAAGGACTATGCAATGTATTTTGAGAGGGAGATACACAGCACCGGCCTCAGATGATTTATGCGCAGAGTGGTTACATGCTTGCTGTATTAACAGTGGGGCCTTTTCCCCATGTTAGTTAATCAGTCCGATCATTCTCGCTGCTTCCTTTCCAACATCTGTTTCGGGATCCAGGTCTTCGGCCCTCTGTAATGCTGATTTCGCTTCATCGTTGCTCCCTGTTGACATAAGGACAAATCCGAGGCTTAACCATATTCTCTGAAATGATGGACGGACTTCCGTTCCCTTTTTCAATATTTCTACAGCGCTTTCCGGTTTCCCTGTATAGTGATAGGCTAATCCCAGATCATTATAGGTGTCAACATCACCGGGGCTGAGCTGGAGCACCTTCCTGTATATTTCTATTGTCTGAGCATATTTCCCGCTTTCAAAATACCTGTCTCCCAGTGCAGCGAGTGCCTGAGGATTGGACAGGTCTACTCCCAGTTCATCTATTGGTACTACCCTGTTGATATCTTCGTCCACAAGCGGCCCGGACGGAGGAGGCGTCATGCTGGCACGCTCCCGCACGGGCTGTTCAGGGCCGGGGGATTGCCGGGACATGAAACTGACAATGACAATACCCCCTGCCAGTGCAGCGATAGCAACGATGATCCATTTCTTATACCATTCCATAGTAATCTCCAATTTTATATCAGGTTCCGGGATACACGAATCAGTCCCGGAGATATTTTAGCCGAACAGATCCTCTTAATTCACCCCCCTGGTTTATAATACTCTGCTCTTTCCCTGAATCATCTTCATGAGTTCATCATAGGTGATTATCCTGATATCAAGAGATTGTGCCTTCTTAAGTTTCGTGCCGGGATGTTCTCCAAGCACAAGGTAATTCGTACTCCCTGATATCGAAGCGGCAGTTCGTCCGCCATTGTTGTGAATACGTTGTTCGACCTCTTTCCGCGATTCAGGCAGGGTCCCGGTCACAACAAACGTGAGCCCCTCAAGGGGACCTTTGTCACTGCCATTCGTGTCAAAATCAGGGTTTGCTATGGTAACGCCAAAATCCCCGAGCGATTCAATGACACGCAGATTTTCAGGATCATTGAAAAACAGCGAGAGTGACCCCGCGATTTTTGTCCCCATCTGTTTAATTCCCATGATCCGTTCCGGTGTTACATGGAAGAGATCTTTCACGTCCTTAAAGTTCCGGGCAAGGAGCCTCGCAGCATATTCCCCGACGTGAAGAATGCCAAGGGAATAAAGAAACCGCGCAAGGGTGGTCTTCTTGCTGCGGTGAATAGCGTCGATAAGGTTTTGCGCTGACCTGTCCGCGAACCTCGGAAGATGAAGCAGGTCTTCTTTGCGTATCGTATAGATATCAATAAAATGTCTGACAATTCCGTGCGCATAGAGCAGCTCGACGTTCTTTTCTCCCAGCCCGTCAATATCCATGGCTGCCCTTGAGGCAAAATGTTTTATACGTTCCTGAACCTGCGCGGCACAGTTCAATCCAATACACCGGAAGGCAACGCCGCCAGCCTCTTTCTCAACCAGAGAACCGCACACCGGGCATTTCACGGGCGGAGGAAAGGGCTTTTCATCACCCCTTCTTTTGTCCTGTAGTACCGCTATGACATGAGGTATCACGTCTCCTGCCCTTTCAACAACAACGGTGTCTCCAATCCGGACGTCCTTCCTCTGAATTTCATCCCAGTTATGCAGTGTAGAGCGGGACACGGTCACACCCCCGATACGGACCGGTTCGAGAAGGGCCACAGGCGTGATGGTCCCTGTCCTTCCCACACTTGCCATAATCTCATGTATCTTCGTGGTCCCCTGGTGGGCCGGGAATTTATACGCGAGCGCCCATCGGGGTTCCCGTGTTTTCACTCCCAGTTTCTTTTGAAGATCAAATTCGTTGACCTTGATGACCGCTCCATCTGCCTCGAATGAGAAATTGCTCCGTTTTTCCTCTATCTCTCTTATTACAGAAATAACATCCTCCGCCCCTGTTACGCGTTTGATGAGAGACGGGACAGGGAAACGGGACGTCCTGAGCCACTCAATAAATTCCCACTGACTTTTGAATGTCAGCCCCTTGAGCGCACCTATGCCATAACAGGACATATGAAGCTTTCTTGCAGCCGTAATGGAAGAATCAAGCTGTCTCACGGAACCGGCCGCAGCGTTTCGGGGATTTGCAAAGGCGGCCTCCCCCTGCTCTTCCCTCTGCCTGTTCAGCGCTTCAAATTCAGTAATGTCAATATAGATTTCACCGCGGATATCAATTTCTTCCGGAACCACGACTCCTCCAATCTTTAAAGGAACGGCCCTGATGGTCCTGACATTGACAGTAACATCTTCTCCTGTATACCCGTCACCTCTTGTAGAGGCCTTCTGTAAAACCCCTTTTTTATAGGTGAGCTCTATCGCAATTCCATCGTATTTTGGTTCAACGGTGTATACTATTTCTTCATCGGACTTAAGATGACGTTTAAGCCTCCGGTCAAATTCCCGAACGTCATCATGCGACAGTGCATTACCCAGAGAGAGCATGGGCTCAGCATGTTTTACTTTCTCAAATGTGTCAAGGGGTGGAGCACCGACGCGCTGTGTCGGCGAGTCGGGCAAAGTATACCGGGAGCTGTCTTCCAGATGTTTCAAACGCCTGAAAAGGCGGTCATACTCTTCATCCGCTATGACAGGAGAGTCAAGGACATGGTAACGATAACAATGCTCATTAAGGTCCCTGACAAGATCTTCAATTTCACGTTTTACAGTGTCAGGGACTTTTTCCATTTACAGGTTGCTGTTCCCTCATCATTCAAGAGGGAAAAACTTTTCTCACTTCCGTGTATCTTCCACACATTTAATAAGAAGCTCTAATGCCGAGCGGGCGGCCTCTTCCTTGTTTTCTTCTCTGGTGCCTCTTAATCTCAACACTTTCACGAGCGTTCCCCCCTCCGTACTTGCCGCTATATAGACCAAACCCTTCTCCTTGCCCTCAAGCACATCCGGGCCGAGGTTTCCCGTGGTGGAAAGGGAAAAATCAGTTTCCGCGAGCAGACGCACCTTCTGAGACATATCACGGGCCGTTTCCCCGCTCACGACCCCATGGACATGGATGACATCGGGAGAAACGCCAAGGATATTTATTTTGGTGTGTTCTGAATAAGAAACAATTCCCGCAACAAAAAACCTGCTCGCACCGGCAAGTGTCGTGACATAATGACTGACAAGCCCGCCTGTGCATGACTCAGCAATCGATAGAGTAAGGTCATTGTCCTTAAACAGCGCATGAACTCTTTTTAAAGCCTCTCTCGTTCCCGTTTCCACGTATGATGTCTGATACGCATCTTTATTGCTGAAAAAGAATTAAGAAATATTGATGAAGAATGCATTACCGGTTTTCTCATTAATGGTGAACTGCCCTTAATCAGTATATCTCTTTATGACTTCATCAAATCCGGGGGCAATCGCGACAAACGCATTCAATACATCAGGATCAAAGTGTCCGGGCATTGTCCTTCCGTCCCCCTCGGTGATTGTCCTGTAGACGTCGTCATGTCCCAATGCCGGTTTATAGGGCCGTTCGCTCCTCAGGGCATCATACTGATCAACGAGCATTACAATCCTGCCTTCCAGAGGAATTTCTTCCCTCCTCAATCTGTTCGGATACCCTGACCCGTCCCACCTTTCATGGTGGTTCAGCGCTATGCTTTTCGCCATCTCCAGTACAGGATGAGATGATCCCGCCAGAATCCTCTCTCCCTGCGTTGTATGTGTTTTTACCACCTCAAACTCTTCAGAAGTAAGGGGACCCATTTTGAACAGTATATAGTCAGTAACGCCTATTTTCCCGATATCGTGCATTGGTCCGGACTGCCC
The DNA here is from genome assembly GCA_041629615.1 of Thermodesulfovibrionia bacterium. Lineage (GTDB taxonomy): Bacteria > Nitrospirota > Thermodesulfovibrionia > UBA6902 > UBA6902 > JBFKMY01. Next base: position 5,203 of record JBFKMY010000161.1, read on the forward strand.
TAACTTTTCTATAAAATCTTCATCCATACCAAGGAATTCCGCAATCATCATGGAGAATATCCCTATTCTCGAGACATGGGCCCCTGCTTCCGTATCCCTGAACTCGGCAACGGTTGTTAACCGCTCCACAATATCCTTACTGAAGCCTTCGGCCCTTTTCTTTTCAGTATCCAGCTGCTCCGTCCTTTCTTTGACCAGCTCTTCAAGATAGAGCTTGTAATTCTCCTTTAATCTCAGATAGCTGCCGTGCTGAAGAGCTTTTTTTACTGAGTGGAGGAGATATTCGGGATGATAGGGCTTTATGATGAAATCAAATGCCCCCCTTTTTACTGCGTCAACAGCCATGTCCAGATCGGCAAAAGCAGTCATCAGGATGACCGGAATCTGGGAATTTAATTTATGTATGCTCTCGAGAAGATCAAGTCCGGAAACCTCAGGCATTTTAATATCCGTCAGGACAACATCAACACTGTTCCCCTTCATCCCGTCCAATGCTTCATGTGCATTACTGCAGACAATAACACTATATTGCTTTTCCGTAAGCATCCGTGCAACAGCATCTCTTACATGAGGATCATCGTCAACGAGAAGAATCTTTTTCGC
>JBFKMY010000162.1:0-5805 GCA_041629615.1 Thermodesulfovibrionia bacterium
CACCATCATCCCCGGCGTATAGGCATATTTTCCCGGCCGCTTTACGTTTCCCTCCAGATACACGGCATTCATATCTTTATCAACTATGGAAAAAACCTTTACCAGGTCCCCGTCTTTCAGCATAAAGTCCTCTGATGCTGCCAGGTCTTCGTTATTAATATCGATTACCACATGTTTTTCGTTTTTCTGAATCCTCTCGACCTGTATCTGCAGCGTATAGGCACTGGGGAGGACATCTCCGGCCATGGATAAAAGACTTGAAAGGTCGCTTTCTTCTTTGAGTTCATAAATGGCCGGCCTCCTTACATTCCCGGCCACTCCCACAAGCGGGCCTGCTGTCCTGACAAAAACAACGTCGCCCGACTGCAGGACCCTGTCCTGTGCCCGGTCACCGGCCATTAAAAAGTCATAAAAATCCATCTCCACGACCGTTTCCTTTTTTCTTTTTAGCACTATGCCCCGCAGAGAGCCTATGTCCGTCGGTCCTCCTGCAGCAAGGAGTGCACTTGTAATGGTCGAAAATGAATCCAGGGCATAACTGCCGGGATTATTTACCTCGCCCAGGACAAAAATCTGAATGCTCTTCAGAGACCCCAAGGTTACATTTATGTTCGCCCCGACAATTTGATCGGCCTGTTCGCTGAGAAAGGTCTTCATTTCATCAAAGCGCATTCCGCTTACCTGCAGAGGTCCGATCTGAGGAATGGAGATATTGCCGTCCCTGTCAACAACAAGGTCATACCGGGCGTTTACCCTGCCCCAGAGCATTATCCTGACTTCATCCCCGGGGCCGATAATATAATCCGATGATGCAGGGATATTTTTCAGGGGCAGGAAGGACCTTCCATCCAGTCCAGAAAAAAATTCATAGCCGAAGGGCCTCAGATCAGTGGATATGTCCTGATAGGATTCACGGGTGCGATACCTGTCGAACAATGATTTTATCCTTTTCCCTTCCCCGTCAGGTTTTCGCGTCTTATCTTCTTCCTTCCCGTCCCGCACTTCCTTTTTCATAGGGACGTCTTCCCTCCTTCGGCTCTCTTCAGGAACAAGACCTTTAAGCTCAGGACGCTCTGTCAATCCCGGGACAGGCTCCCTTTTCAACAGGCCGTCTTTATTTTTAAGCTCCCTTTCCAGTGCGCTCCGCTGTTCAGGAGAGAGGGATTGATATACCTGGATCGTGGCTGAATCGTCAATATTCAATGCATACACGTCATTATGAGATTCTGTGCCGGATCCAATGCAGTGCAGGATGAAAAACACCGCGACTAAAAACAGATAATATTTTATTCGCTGCATGATATTATCCCCTTATCTCCTCAAATACGCTGTGTCTGCAACGTGAAGCAAACTATGCTTTGTATACTGCTCCCCACTCATGTAACTCCTTTTTATTTTCTGATCTGCTGCATGTCTTTACTCTTCCTGATATATTCCATGAAAAGGGCAATGAATATTGCTGCACAGAGAGACAGGATGAAGGACAGTATAATATTCACCGCTGTTGCCGGTTTAATTTTCCTGTCAGGTGCCTTGGGCGGGTCAAGTATTTTAAAAGCAAAATTCTCCTTCACCTCCGCCATCATTGATATCTCTATCTGCCGGGCAATCAAAGAATAGATTTTCTGTTTTATCAACGGATCAGCGTTTTTGTCAATCAGGGATTCAAGGTATTTTCTGTTTGTTTCGGCAACCCTTTTTGCCTCGCTGCTCATATAGTCCGTCAGTTCGGCCAGTATGTAGGTCACTATTTTAGCGGAAACCTCGGGATCTTTAAACTGAACGGAAATTTCAATCACCCCATCCCTCTTATTATCCCTCACCTTATAAATCCGTTTTCTTAAATATCTGATCCCGTCCCATATTTTTTTTTCCGGTTTTTGCCCTGCAGCGTCCTTCCCGAAAAATACGGGAAGAAGATCATAGGTCTTTATGACCCGCTCCATGAGAATAGTGCTCTGCAATAAGCTGATTATTTCTGAAGCATTCGATGTCTGGGCAGAGAGTATCCCCAGCTGGGTCGCAACTGCGTTCAGACTGCTCTGCTCCTGCGGCTGCGCACTGGGCATTATTACGGCCCGTGCTTCATAAATCCTGGGAGAAAGAAAGGATATAATACCGGTAGCAACGACAGAGACAGCAACTATCGCCAGTATCAGTTTCTTTTTCCGGGAAAGTATGTGAATATAATCCAGGAGATATATTTCATCACCGCATTCCTCTCTCTTGTGCATCATCTCCTCAATGCTCTTCTTGTGTAACCTATCCAGTCCTTCTCTGAACAGGACTGATTCCTGTCAAAAGTGCACATTGTTATAGAGAAATATTTCCCTGAATGCAGGTTATTATTCTAAAGAGGAAAGCTCTTTTATTCAAGGCGAATATGCAACGGGACAGCACTTACTGTCTCGTTGTGCTCAGTTTGATAATGCGAAGATTTTCAATAAAAATACCGACCGATGCCAGAACAATACAAAGCACCAGTAACATGACCCATGATTCATACTGAAAGAGCACATAGGCAAGCCCTGAAAGCAGGGAACACAGGATCCAGATTGATTCTACGACACGGTGCTGCGGTGTCCCGGACCTCACCATCAGGTGATGCAGGTGTGTCCTGTCTCCTCTGAAGGGGTGTCTCTTTCGTATAATTCTGACAATCAAGACCCGTAATGTGTCAAAAATAGGGATACCGAGGACTATGACCGGTACCATGGGATTGATGTTTCCCTCTCCCTGAGTGAGCAGAATTGCCAGTGCAGCAAGAGAATAGCCGAGAAACAGACTTCCGGAGTCTCCCATAAAGATCCTCGCGCTCGGATAATTATATCTGAATATGCCGAGCGTGGCGCCAAGGTTTATAAGGCTGAGATAAAACACCGTACTGTTGCCGCTTACGGAAGCAAAAATGGCAAAGGATATGAAGGCAATGGATGAAACACCACAGGCCAGTCCATTGAGACCGTCAATTAAATTTATAGCATTAATCACCCCGAAGACTGCAAAGAAAGTAAAGGGGATCCCCCACCGGCCCAGAAGGATATCGCCTGTACCGAAGAGATCACCCAGACGTGCGATCCACAGGTCACCGCCAAAGACGAGAATCGATGTGGCTGCACATGAGAAGCCCAGCTTCATCGTCCATGTTGTCCCCCTCATATCATCAATGATGCCGAGGATAAGCATTACCGCGGAGGATGCAAGATATGAGCCGGTGACTTTATCGATTGAAAAAATAAAAGGCGAGATCAAAAGTACACTCAATGCAATGGCTATACCGCCAAATTTCGGTGTCGGAAGTGAATGAATATGTCTGCTGCCGGGGAATGCCACAGCCCCTTTATGGTGCGCCAGTGATATGAGCGAAGGGACTGTTACTGATGAAACAACATATGCTATCAAACAAATAAGATATGGCATGTAGGGAATTATCGTTACCATAACAACCCGCCTGTACAGTTTTTGTCTGTGGAAATTATAGCATGCGGTCCCTGTCTACCGCAAAGTGATGCCTCCCCTGTTCATTATCTGATGTGATAAAATTCCGGAGACAACTAATAAAAGAATGGGCCGTTACGTGTGAATAATCTGGTGAAATCACCGGGCAATGATTCCCTCCAGCGTCACAGTGTCCGGGTATTATCAGGCGTCCTTAAAACATATAACGGTTTTCTCTGGCCCTCATGATAGGAACTGACAAGCATTTCGCCGAGAAGTCCCATGCCGATCAGCTGAATACCGATAATCACTAATAATATCCCCAACAGAAGTAACGGCCGGTGTCCAATGGCCTGTCCTGAGATCCATAAGAACATAAGATAAAGGTTGACCATAAATCCGGATATCCCGCATAAAAGCCCTATCGGTCCAAAGGCCTGCATGGGCTTTGTGGAAAAGCTCTGAAGGAATTTAACGGTTATGAGATCAAGGATCACCATGAGTGTACGGGAAATCCCGTATTTTGATTGTCCGCGGCGTCTCGGGTGATGGATGGTCTCAATCTCTTTTATCTTTACCCCGTACCAGCTTGCCACTGCGGGAATAAATCTGTGCATCTCTCCATACATATTCATATTTTTTACCACCTCCGCCTTATACGCCTTGAGACCGGAGCCGTAATCACGGAGATTAACGCCCGTGACCCTGCTGATGAGCCAGTTGGCAATTATGGAGGGGAATCTTCGGATGACAAAAGGGTCTTTTCTCTTTTTTCTCCAGCCATTGACAACATCGTATTCACCGATAAAGGCCACCATTTTGGGAATATCCTTAGGATCATTCTGGAGGTCTCCGTCTATGGTAACGATCACATCCCCTTTGGCATGGTCAAACCCTGCTGCCCAGGCTGCTGCCTTGCCGAAATTGCGCCTGAAACGCAGTACTCTCACCTTTGGGTCCTTCTGCTCAATCGGTTCAAGAAGAGCCAGTGTTGTGTCCGTGCTGCCGTCATCGATAAACAGCAGTTCATAATCCCTGCCGTCTTCATTCATGACGGATGTCAGTGCATGATACAGCTCTTCGATATTTTCTTCTTCATTGTGCAGGGGGACTACAACGGAAACTAACATGTATTCCTCTCTTTCACATATATCATAGTCGGAACTGCTGTGATGAAACTGAAGCCTCGTTTACCGGGTTATCGTCCTCTCTGCTTCATGAGCATTTTTCTCATGTAACGTTTTATTGTAGCAGAAATGAAAGGAAATCCCCAGGAAGGCACAGCGTCGTTATCCATGAATTACGAGGGCCACGTACCTGTGTTTCCCGGGTTGATGCGCTATACCTTCGAGGCAAAAATTGTGTTATAAATAATCCTCACGCTTTCGCGGGCAGACACTTTGTAGGGATAGATCCTGTACCTGTACACATACCCCTTCCAGAACTTTCTTATACTGTTATATACAGGGCGGAGAGGAAGTTTTATCAAAACATTTTTTATGACCGGCATGAGCCAGGGAAATTCAACGGCAACGCCAAGGAGGTGCATGAAATTTTCGAGCTGCGGTCTGTCTTTCAGATTTAATATTATTCGTTCATGATAGGTCTCCGGATAGCTCATGTTCGGATCGAAAAAGCCGTTTGCCACTGAATAATCGTAAATCTCCGTTTTCGGGTAAGGCGTCATAAGAAATGCATCGCAGAAGGTAGGCTTGCATTGTACCGTTAATCTCCACGTTTCCATGGCAGTCTCGAGGGTCTCATGGGGTGCACCGACAATGTTGTACATGGAAAACAGCACCTTCCGGTCCCGGAGGACCTTCATGCCCCGGATGATCTGTTCTTTCGTCATTTTCCTGTTTAACACTTTATTTCTTATAAAATCATTGCCCGACTCTACCCCGATTCCCACATAAAACATGCCGGCCCTGATTAAATCGTCAATTACCTCTTCTTTAATGATCTCCGGTCTCATAAGACAGTAGAATGGGATCCCTATTTCTTTCGGGTATTTTTCAGAAAACTCCTTGATCCATTTCGGGTTTACGGTAAGTATCTCATCCCTGAAAATCAGATATTCAACTTTCGGATAATCCCTCTTTAATTGCCTGAGTTCTTCAATTACATGGTCTACGCTTCTCTGGCGAAATATCGGGTCTCCCTTGACCCGCATTTTATGGAGCTGATGGTTGTGACAATAGGTGCAGTTAAAGGGGCATCCCTGGCTCGTCATGACCGTTGCCGTCCTCGCAAGACGGTAATCTTCATACCGGTCATACAGACTTCGATCAGGGGGCGGGAGGATGTCAAGGTCCTTTATAAGGGGGCGCTGTTCATTTTTATAAATCCTGCCGTCAACTTTTACCC
>JBFKMY010000163.1:0-5749 GCA_041629615.1 Thermodesulfovibrionia bacterium
GTCAAGAAATCAGGGAATGTGATATTCTAAAAATGTGAGTCCAGCTGCCAGGTTCATAATGATTATTAATATAAATTCAAAGCCCTCCTGACAATTAACATACAATCAAGGGTAGTGAATTAAGGTTTTTAAGGAGGAAAAGATATGCCTGTATATGAATATCAATGCACAAAGTGCAATGAGCAGATTGAAGTAATGCAGAAAATGACGGATGATCCCCTGACCGTGTGCAGTTCCTGCGGCGGCGCGTTGAAGAAACGTATCACGAATACCTCGTTTGTTCTCAAGGGAGGGGGCTGGTATGTGACTGACTATCCTTCTTCTGAACGTAAAAAGGCAATGGAGTCCAAAAAAGAAGCAGCAGGGGACAAAGAAAAAAAGACGGAAGCAAAGACGGAAGCAAAGTCTGAATCCGCGAGTAATCCCTTAAAGCTCGACAGCAAGTAATGATCCCCGTTGATTCCCATGGTGCGGGTCTGCACTTTCATATACCCTATGAGGCAATTGATAAATATCTCCCCTTTTTCAGAGAGGAAAAATGGAACCTTGAGATTTACTTTGGCTCCAGACGCTTTGACAAGATAAAAAAGGCCGACATTGTCAGGCTGAAAAAAAAGCTTGATTATAACCCCCGGCTCACAATTCACGGCCCGTTCATGGACCTGTCCCCCGGAGCAGTGGATGATAAAGTAAGGGAAATAACCTTGAAAAGATATTTCAAGACCCTGGATATTGCGGAAATACTCACCCCCCGGGTAATTGTTTTTCACTCGGGATATGACAGGTGGAAATATGATAACAGGGTCGATATATGGCTTGAAGGTTCGCTTCAGACCTGGAAGCCGGTCAATGCAAGGGCCGCTGAGATGGGGGTGAACCTTGCGATTGAAAACATATTTGAGGACGACCCGCAGCATCTTGGTCTTCTGGCCAGAGAAATGGATTCAGAGAATTTCGGAATATGTTTTGACACCGGACACTTCAACCTCTTTTCAAAAGTGGCGCTTTCTGAATGGCTGGAAGTTATCAAACCCTATATTAAAGAGCTCCACCTTCATGACAACTTCCGTCATGCCGATGATCACCGCGCCATTGGGGACGGGGAGTTTGATTTTGCGGCCCTGTTTAAAGAACTTCGGGGAATCGACTGTGTCTACACTATTGAGGCCCACAATGTACAGGATGCGATAACAAGTCTTGAGAGAATAAAGGAACACTTCAAATAAAGGAATCAGGGCATCAGGGGCCCTGGCCCGGGTCAGAGGTTTTCAACATGGTTTCTCAATGCAAACCCTCTCAATTCAGGAAGCTGATCCCCTTTATACTGAATGAGAATGCTGTGGGATTCTCCCATCCCCTGCGGCAGTATGAGGCCTTTGATCTTTGATATTTCCGCGAGGTAATCCGGCGAATCAGCATAGAGCTCCGTGATGACCTCATCGATCCCGGAAGATACAAAAAACGGTCCCTGCGAACTGTAGCCCACTGTCATCAGCCCGGACTCCTCACCCCATTTCTTGAGTGACGAAAAATTAACATGTGCCGTAATGTCCTGTTTTCCAATATTCTGGTAAGGATTCTCATTGAGCACGTGATTGTGATAACAGAGCAGCGTACCTTTTGACCGGTGCCCGTCGTAATATTCCTTGGCGGTATACCCATAGTCGATGGTAAGGACAAATCCCTGCGACAGGACCGTATTTATATCTTCAAGCCATTTCTTTATCTCGAGGTTTATTTCAGTCCTGTACCCCTGCTCCAGTTGAATATGAAATTGACCGAGGTAACGGGCAATCTCATCGGTGCCGGGCTGGTGCAGTTCTTCCCTGAACCTTTCCCTGTCACAGGTTACATATACTTCTTTCAGACCGGCATCCATTTCTATGACATGCACGGGAAAGGCATCAAGAAGTTCATTGGACAGGACACAGCCTTTAATTCCCGACGCGAATTCTCTCAGCGACTTTTTCCACAGGATGTTACCTTCCAGCCCCCTTTGCATCCTGGGAGCAGGGAGCGGTTTTTGCAGAGTACCCCGGAGAAGCTCTTTTTGTATCCTCTGAAAGTGCTCATAGGGTTCAACGATTACATATCTCAGGGTACGGAGGAATCCGCTTTTATCCTCTGAAAGGGATAGATCTTCAGACGGTTGGAGTAAATAGTCAAACATGTCCCTGCAAAGATATCCTGTTCCCGCGCCGATTTCAACTGCGTGAAAATCAGCAGGCCTTCCCATCATTATCCACATTTCCATGAGCTGTTTCCCTATCATTGCGCCGAAAACAGGGTGAAGGTGAGGGCTTGTATAGAAATCCCCTTCACGTCCAATGGTTGTTTCAGGTGACGAGTAGTATCCAAGGCCGGGATAGTAAAGCGCCATGTCCATGTATGTTTTAAAGGAAAGGGGGCCCTCCTTCCTGATTCTGTCGATAATGAGCTGTTCCAGAAGGTCCATGGGGTAAGTATACCTCACCTTTCCTGTTTTTGTTTTAGGGAAAGTGGATGTGTTTTGCGAACCAGACAGGGGGAAGTATTTTATGGAGGGACGCGTTACGATTGCCGGAGAAAAAAGGTGCAGTTTTGTCGGGACATATTAAAACTCGTCCTTTGACCACATGTCTTCAGTAAATCTCACGGACTTGTTTCTGCCCGCTTCCTTGGCCTTATACAGTGCCACATCAGCAAATTTGATTGATTGCCAGAAGCTTTTTGTGTCCACAGGGAATTCACTTACGCCGAGACTGATGGTCTTTTTAATTGTCCCGTCAGGAATTTTGAACTTTGTATTCTCAAAAGTTTCCCGTATTTTTTCCGCAACCTTGATCGTATCACCTTCGTTGATGTCGAGGAGAAGGACGAGAAACTCTTCTCCGCCAAAACGTATAACGAGATCAGCCGCCCGCACGCATTTAAGGATATTGCTCGATGTATCAATCAGTAAAGAATCTCCCACATTATGTCCATGGGTATCATTGACCTGTTTGAAGTAGTCCAGATCACACATTATCAGGCCTACATTCCTTTCTCTCCGTATGACTCCTGCAACAAGTGTCTCGGTGTATTCCTGCAGAAAGCGTCTGTTGTACAGTCCTGTCAGAGGATCTTTCAGGGCGGATTCCCGCAGGGTGTTGGTCAGCCTTTTTGCCTCGATCACCGAGAGCGACTCCTTGATGTACTGCTCTGCCTTGAAGAGCCTTTCATTATTGCGGTAGATGGTGTCTTTACTGTCAAAGAGAAACTGCACCACTCCTCCTGTTTTGCCCCCCACGACCATGGGAAAGCAGATGTGGACCTTGTCAAGTTCGGGCCTGAATTCCCTGCATATCTCATCATAGGTCAATGAGGATATGGTATGGCCGGTTTTCTTCACTTTACAGAGATTACAGTCAGAAAGAATTGCTTCACTGCAGGCAAGCTCTTTGTCATTCAGTATGATCGGGTATACGGCCTTCATATTATTCTGACTTCTCGATACTTCGTAAATAGTAAACTCCCTGAGGCCGCACTTATCGTTGAAGGCCCTGCCCATACGGGCATAGACATCTTCGAGGTTATGGTCTTCTTCTATGACTTTCTTGAAGGTGACGATGTCATGAATCTCCCTTGTGAGAACATTAAAATCTTCCGACAGCTGTCCAATTTCATCCTTTGACCGGACAACGATGTGATTCGACAGGTCTATCTTGCCTGCGCCAAGTGACTTGATTTCATCAGCGATCGCCTGGACGGGAGCGATGATTGAATCTGATATGGAAGAAGTAAATATCACGAGGAGGAAAGTTGCCAGGAAGAGGACACCGATAAATGTATAAAACGTAACCTTGGTTGCATTCTCGATTTTCTTCGAATTCTCTTCATAGGATTTTGAAAGCTGCACTGAATAATTGCTCGAAAGTGATATTGCGCTGGCGAGGATTTGCCTGTACTCGCTGAGTGCCGATGCCATTTGCCCGTCATCCACTGCATGATTCAGCAGGATGCCTGATTTGAGGTCTGCAATTCCAGAGAGCATGAGCTCACTCTGTTCCACCAGCTTTTTCAATTCATTTATATATCCTGTTGCCTGAACGTTCCTGTCCATGGCAGAAACAGAAAAGCTTTCGATGAGGCGGCTGTCGTCCCTGCTTATATCTGAAATTTCCCCCCCGGCAAGGAGTGAAGCTACAAAGGACCTGATGTCTATTATCCGGGCCTTTGATACGTTTACCTTCTGGTCAAGGACATAGGCATTGGTAATATTTGCTATATCGGCAGCGTCAGTGCGCAGGCCCTGCAGTTTCAGTGTAATTTTCTGTATGGTCCTGTCTACGGGAATAAGCTCTTCTACAATTCTTGAGGTCTTGTTGTTCACATCAATGTTGGCAGCTACGCTGATGACGAACATCACGAGGAACCAGAAGAGAACCCCCAGGGAAAAAAGGAGAAATTTCTTTCTGATAGGCAGATCAACAAAGGTAATGATCCTGATGAATTTATTAATGAGCTGACTGTTCTGAGAACTGCTCTTTTCTTTCTCTTTTATGTGAGAAGAGGCATTGACTGCTACCTGTTCTGAGAGTACTGTATTATTCATGAATTCCCCCGCATCGCATTGAATACGTCCCTGTTATTGTCTGCGACTTCCGCTCTGATCTAATGGTATATTATTCGGCAGAATGAAGATAAACTTTAATGGACAGAAAGGTTTTTGTGGAATTCAGATAGTCAGCATTCTGTCCAGGGCTCTTTTGGCGGGGACCCTTATTTCTTCAGGGACCCTTATTTTGTAGGTTTCACTTTCGAGGCAGTGTAACAGGCTGTTGAGGGAAGTCCTTTTCATATTCGGGCAGACCATGTCCTTTCTCAGCGGATAGAACATCTTGTCGGGATTATTCTTTTTTAACCCGTAGATCAGTCCCGTTTCTGTTCCTATGATAAACTGCTTTTCATCAGACTTCCCGGCATATCTGAGCATGCCCGAGGTACTTGTAACGTGGTCTGCCGTATCAAGAACTTCCATCCTGCATTCAGGATGGGCAAGGAGCAGGGCACCGGGATGTTCCTGCCTCGCCTTTTCCACGTCGGCCCTGGTGACTCTGTCATGGACGTGACAGAAGCCGTCCCAGGCTATTACCTCTTTTTTTGTGTTTCTGGCGATCCAGGCGGACAGATTTCTGTCCGGGATGCATATGACTTTGTCCGTATCAAGGGAGTCCACTATTTTTACCGCATTTGCTGATGTACAGCAGATGTCGCTTTCCGCTTTTACTTCTGCAGTTGTATTCACATAGGTGACCACAGGCGCGCCGGGATGAAGCTTTTTAATATCCCTCAAAGTAAATTCCGAAGGATAGGTATATCCGCCGGTGTATTCATACCCGGGAAAGTTTGTCTTGAGATTCCTGGCACTGCGTACGGTGACCATATCAGCCATGGGGCAGCAGGCCTTTATTTCAGGAAGAAGGACCAGTTTGTCGGGAGACAGTATGGCGGCGCTTTCTGCCATGAAATTCACCCCGCAAAAAACTATTATGTCACAGTCAATTGATGCTGCGATGCGTGAAAGCTCAAGAGAATCACCGGTATGGTCGGCGATGTCCTGTACTTCTTCGCGCTGGTAATTGTGAGCGAGAATAATGGCGTTTTTCTTTTCCTTGAGATCGAGGATCCTGTCAGTGAGAATTGCTGTATCTGTCATTGGGATACTATTTTAGAGTATCTGTCAGAAATTTGAAAGCTTATGTTGACGGGAAGAAGGGGTATTTGTATA
>JBFKMY010000164.1:0-5732 GCA_041629615.1 Thermodesulfovibrionia bacterium
ATCGCGACATCACGGTATTATTATAGAGAAAGAAATGCCTGAGGACCTGGAAAAAAAGCTGTCTGATTTGATGAAATTAATTAAAAAAGGCGAAGAGGAAGAAATTTATCAGTAAGTTTTTTGCTCATTGCCTGATTGCCGGGACGTAGCACCGAATGTGGGGAAAAGTTGCTTGTCTGCCCTTTCAATACTTTCCCGTTAATCAGGCGGATGATAACTTTGTTCTGTATCACTGGCGGCTCCCCCTCATTCTCTGCGACGGTTCCTTATTATAATTGCCCTGTGCAACCCATCTATGTGTGCCCTGTGTTAAAGTAAAAGTGTATCAGGATATAAAGAGCATGTGATGATATACGCCCCGATTCCCCGCAATGGAGGGCTGTGCTGTCAGGAAATGGAGACCTTGCACTCAAGGGAGGTCACTCGTGAGGGGGAGGGTTAATATGAAACAAACTTTGCTGGAACGCTATCGTTACTTCCTTAAAGACAGCGTGCGGCTGACCATTGATTTTTCACGGACAGATCAGCACAGAGGGGTCCCCCCGCCGCCAATTGAAAAGCCTCCTGCCCCGGACCAGCAGCGAAGTGACCTCACCAGAAAAGATAAATGGGAGAATATAGGTGAAGTAGAACTCAAGGCAGCCATCGGGAGCCGCAGCAGTCACAGGCATTTCAAGGATGATCCCCTGGTGCTGGAAGAACTTTCATTTTTGCTCTGGGCGACACAGGGGATCAGAAGGAGGATTGATGATGGCACGGCATATCGGACTGTACCGTCTGCCGGATGCCGCCATGCCCTTGAGACGTACCTGTGTGTTTTAAATGTTACTGGTCTTGAAATGGGTATGTACAGATATCTCCCGCTTGAACATCAGCTTCTTTTTCTTTATTCTGATGACCACCTTTCAGGGGACATAGTAAGTGCTGCGCTCGGTCAGCCGATGGTGGGGAAGGCACCGGTCACATTTATATGGGCTGCCATCCCGTATCGAATGGAGTGGCGGTACGACATTGCTGCGCATAAAGTAATTTTGCTGGATGCAGGACACGTATGCCAGAACCTCTACCTTGCCTGTTCAGCGATAGGTGCCGGGACCTGCGCAGTTGCCGCCTATCATCAGCAATTAATGGACCAGCTTTTGCAGGTGGACGGAGAGGAGGAGTTTGCCATTTACCTGGCCCCGGTAGGAAAGATATAAGACGTTGGCGTATGAGCGTTAAGCGATAAAATACTCAGACATTAAACTTGAAGTTAATAATATCACCGTCGCGGACTTCATAGGTTTTGCCCTCAAGACGTGCAAGTCCTTTTTCCTTTACCGCGGTCATGCTTTTGCCGGAGGACATAAAATCATTATAACTCACCGTCTCCGCCCTGATAAAACCTCTCTCAATATCTGAGTGTATCTTCCCCGCAGCCTGCTGTGCGGGTGTACCTCTTTTGACAGTCCAGGCCTTCACCTCATCCTGTCCTACGGTAAAGAAAGAGAGAAGCCCGAGTGCCTGATAGGAAATATGACAGAGCTTGTTCATCGCAGGCTCATCGATCCCAAGGTCGTCAAGAAAGGCCATGGCCTCGTCCTGCGGGAGCTGTGCAATCTCCATTTCAATCTTCCCGCAGAGCGTGATCACAGGAGGGACGGCACCACGCCCTTTGCCTTTAAAGTATGCTTTCATATCGTTCTGCAGATCTTTTATCCCGGCAGCGTTGATGTCGCTTTCACTGATATTCAGCACAATTATCTCCGGCATTGTGGTAAGAAACTGATAGGGGAGCATCTGTCTCTTTTCTTCATCATTAAATTCAACGTCCCTTAGAGAGGTTTCTTCCTCAAGGGCTTTTTGACATTTATTCAGCAGATCCTTATCCGCCCTGTCCTGCTTTTTCCCCTTTTTCTCCTGCTCCTCTATTTTCTGAAGTCTCTTTTCAACCAGTTCAAGGTCGCCGAGGATGAGATCATCTTCAAAAGAAGCAATATCGCGCATTGGATCAATGCTGTTCATCGGATGAATGATCGACTCATCTTCAAATGCCCGGACAACATGGACCATGGCATCAGCGTCTTTGACCAGATTGAAGACTTTGGTATTCTGTGACGCATCACCTCCTGCAGACGCAGAGGTGATTCCCGGAAAGTCCACATATTCAACCGTTGCATACGTGGTTTTTTTCGGGCCATAGACGGCACTGAGACTGTCTACTCTCTCATCGGGAATTTTGACAACGCCCATATGAGGTTCAACCTCTGCGGACAGGGAGGTAGGGTAGACCGTTGTTTCGAGGTCGAGTCCCGTGAGTGCGTTGAAGACGGTTGTTTTGCCCGAGTTGGAGAAACCGGTGATTATTAATTTCATAATTATTAAATTGCAGGGGACGACCCGGTGGGTTGACCACTTGAAAATGGGCGAGGCATCGCCTCGCCCCTACATTATTTTATTTCCCTGAATGACTCGTACGCGGCACGCACTGTTTTATTGATATCTGCAGTTGTGTGTGCCAGGGACATGAAACCTGATTCATATCCTGATGGCGCGAGATTGACCCCTCTTTCCAGCATTTTTCTGAAAAATTTTGCGAATGCAGCCATATCAGTTTTTGCAGCATCAGCGAAGTTGTATACTTCCTTATCGGTAAAATAGGTACAGAACATTGTCCCCGCCCGGTAAAATTTTGTCTTCACCCCGGCACGGTACGCTGCGTCTTTCATGCCTTCTTCAAGGGCCTTTGAACTGGCCATAAGCTTTTTGTATGTCTCCGGCCTGGCCAGAATCTTCAATGTTTCTATGCCGGCGGTCATTGCAAGGGGATTTCCGGAAAGAGTTCCCGCCTGATAGACCGGGCCATCGGGTGCTATCTTTCTCATGATTTCTTTACTCCCGCCATACGCTCCAACCGGCAGTCCCCCGCCGATTACTTTGCCGAGACAGGTAATGTCAGGTTTGATTTTATATGCTTTTTGGGCACCACCGTATGACACCCTGAACCCTGTCATGACTTCATCAAAAATCAACAGGATACCATATTTCTTCGTTACTTTCCTTAAGCCCTCAAGGTATCCCGGCTTCGGGAGAATACACCCGCTGTTGCCGACCACGGGTTCAATAATTACACAGGAAATGCTCTTCCCCGTCTTTTCACAGATTTTTTTAAATGCCCGGAGGTCGTTATAAGGAAGGGTAATGGTGTTTCTGGCATAATCCTTCGGTACCCCGGGGCTGGTAGGCACGCCGAAGGTTGCCGCGCCGGAGCCTGCTTTTACGAGGAGCCCGTCGGCATGGCCGTGATAGCAGCCTTCAAATTTAACTACTTTGTCCCTGCCGGTAAAGCCCCGTGCAGCCCTGATGGCGCTCATCGTTGCCTCTGTTCCGGAATTGACCATTCTCATGATCTCCATGGATGGATAGGCCCTGCGGACCATTGTGGCAAGTTCTACTTCAAGCGGAGTTGGCGCGCCGAAACTCGTACCTTTCTCCGCGGCCTTTTTCAGGGCATTCACAACCCTGGGGTGGGAATGCCCGAGGATCATCGGCCCCCATGAAAGGACATAATCTATATATTCGTTACCGTCAACATCATAGAGCTTTGAGCCCTTTGCCGAATCAATGAAAATGGGATTTCCGCCGACAGCCTTGAATGCCCTGACCGGACTGTTTACGCCGCCGGGGATGATGCGTTTGGCTTTATTAAATAATTCCTTTGATTTTTTGTGATTTAGTGCCATGGCATTCTCCTGAAAGATAAAATTAACAAGCTTTTTATTTAACAATAATTGTTGGAGAGAAGTCAAAAAATCGTAAGTAGGGGCGAACGGCTGTTCGCCCGCTACAGATTATTGTTTTAGCCCGCGTATTCTTCGTATCCTCTCCAGCACCGGCGGATGTGAATAGTGAAACAGCGCATACAGCGGATGGGGATGCAGGTTGGAGAGGTTGTCCTTTGACAGTTTCACCAGAGCGCTGATCATGCTGTCTGCATTTCCGGTCATCTCGAATGAATATTTGTCAGCCTCATTTTCATGCTTTCTCGAGAAATAATGAAACACAGGGCCAAAGGGGACGCTCATAATGGAACCGATGAAACCGAGGACAATGAGTTTTGCAAAGAAAGAGCTCTCTTTTATGTTGAACAGATCGATAAGGAAATCACTTTGAATCAACCTGAATGATACATAAATCGCAACCAGGGCGATCGTCTCGGTCACCACGATATGTTTGAGTACGTGTTTTTTCTTCCAGTGACCTGCTTCATGGGCAAGGACGGACATTATCTCCTCTCTGTCCATTTTTTCAATGAGCGTATCATAAAGCACTATCCTTTTCACCTTGCCAATTCCTGTGAAATAGGCATTTGTATGCCTGGTTCGTTTTGAAGCGTCTATCTTAAAGACCCTGCTCACCCTGATGCCGACCTTTTCCATAAGACCACGTATTCCGCTCTCGAGTGCTTCATCTTCAATGGGTGTGAACTTATGAAACAGGGGCTCAATGACATAGGGAGAAATATACATCATGAATATTCCGAAAACAAGAAAGAAACACCATACCCATAGCCACCACAAATCAGGACTCTTTTGAATAAGGAAGAGACCGGCTGCAATGAGCAGGCCCATCAGCACGGTGGATATTAACAGTGACTTGATGGTATCAGCAATCCATAGTGTGAATGTCATGGTGTTGAACCCGTATTTGTTTTCGATTTTAAACGTGCTGTACAGGCTGAAGGGCATTGAAATGATTGTCTCGGCATATGAAAGCAGAAGGAAAAATGCGAGGCCCGTCAGGATGAATGAATAGTTCAGTGAGATGATCCACGAGTTATATATGTTCAGCAGGACAAATATAAAAAGCAGAAAAACGATGTTGTTGAAAACAGAAGAGACAAAATCAAATTTAGTATGCTCAACATTGTACTCTTTTGTCTTACTGAGAAGTGCCTGATCGATATGGCCTTCAAATTCCGGAGGAATAACGGAACCGTATTTTTTTAAATGTCCGAGGTTCAGGAAGTCGAGCCAGTAGCCGAATCCGATGACAAGAAGATAGGCGGTAATGATTGTGATGAGATATCCGTCCATGTGTCCGTTACATGTTATACGTTATACGTTATTTGTGAAAGACTCAAGAGCCGCAGTGTCTGTTATCGGTAGATTTTCACTTATAACTAATAACGTATAACGTTTTATTCTTTCCCGGTTTTTATGTATGAAATAAGAAATGAAGCGATAAACAGCACGTCTCCCAGTATTAAAAGATCATACCTGTACGGCTTTGGCACTTGCTGATGAAGAGTTGCATCAAGATCATACATGAATGAGTAGAGTACAATTATTACTCCGGCCAATGCAAGAATGTATGATACAACTGCAGGTTTAAATTCCTGTCCTGCCCGGATCGCATACACTATAAGAATGCCGAAGACGACCATCAGGAGTGCGATGGATACCGGTGCAATCACCGGACCGATCCAGGGAAGAGGAATGAGGAACAGGACGTCCCATTCAAGGAGAGATGCAGGCCAGTTGAGCAGCACTTTCAGCCAAACATAATAGAAAATGTCCCAGATGCCGAATGACAGCATCAGATAAGCAAAGCGTTCCCAGAACCTCTTGCCTGCAAGGTGGGCAATGACCATGAGCATTATTATGGTCGCAATCTCGCGCAGGACCTCAACGAAAATTTTATAATCAACCATTGCCTTCAGGGGGAAGGAAAACCCGTCGGGGTAGAAAATG
>JBFKMY010000165.1:0-5732 GCA_041629615.1 Thermodesulfovibrionia bacterium
AATTGTGGGGCCCCGGCGCGCCGGCCCCCTACGGTGGTCCTTCATGAAAATTGTTCTTCAGCACAGGCGTCATGTCCTGCCTGAACCGGTCAAAATCACCTTTGCCTATTGCATCCCTCATACGCCGGAAAAATTCCAGAAAGAAGTGGAGATTATGTATCGTATTCAGACGCATGGACAGGATCTCCCTGCTCATAAACATGTGCCTCAGGAATGCCCGTGAATAGTTTTTACAGGTATAACATGCACAGTCAGGATCAAGTGGTCCATGGTCTTTTTTGAATTCCTCACGTTTGATGCTTATTCTGCCCCTGCCTGTGAAGAGCGTTCCGTTGCGGGCGTTTCTCGTCGGCATGACACAGTCAAACATATCGATGCCCGCCGACACAGCCTCCAGTACATCCATGAGATCGCCGATGCCCATAAGATAACGGGGTTTCTCCTGAGGCAAAAGAGGAGTTGTATAATTAACCATCTCATACATCAGTTCCTTTGGCTCACCGACGCTTAGGCCTCCGAGGGCATAGCCGTCAAAGTTCAATTCCATAAGTGCTTCAGCGCTCTGTTTTCGCAGATCTTTGTATACACCACCCTGTACAATACCGAATAATTGTTGGGGCGTATTACCATTCTCCCCTACGCGTATGGCTTCTTTGCACCTCTTCGCCCACTCAGTCGTCAGCTTCAATGACTTCAGTGCGTACTCCCTTGACACGGGATACGGTGTACACTCATCAAATACCATGGTAATATCAGCGCCTAATGCCCCCTGGATATCCATCACCAGTTCGGGAGTGAGAAAGTGGAGGGAACCGTCAATATGGGACCGGAACTCTACGCCGTTGTCTCTTATTTTCCTCAGCGGCGAAAGACTGAATACCTGAAACCCTCCGCTGTCGGTAAGGATGGGGCCTTCCCAGTTCATAAAGGCATGAAGGCCCCCAGCTTCCCGGATTATATCGTGACCGGGCCTTAAATAGAGATGGTACGTATTGGAGAGAAGTATCTCGGCCCCGAGTTCCTTCATTTCATCGGGGTCCATTGCCTTTACCGTGGCGTTTGTGCCAACGGGCATGAAGGCAGGGGTATTGATGGTTCCGCGTTGAGTGGTTATTTTACCGAGACGCGCGCTGTTGTCAGTTGATATGATTTTCAAGCTGATCATCCGGCTGTAATGTCAAATGTTAAAATACAAATGTCAAATTAAATTCTAAGAATTAATGTCACAATAGAGAAGGCATTTTATATCATTTGGATTTTGTCATTCAATTGGCATTTGAGCTTTGACAGTTGACATTGATCTAGTAATGCGCTTCATACACACCGGCGGCAATGGCAAACAGGCTCAGCCCGAGCACCACCCAGTGAAATATCTGGAGCGCATTGAAAACTGTTTTCATGTCCGCCTGCTTGTCCGGCTTTGAAAACAGTTTTTTAAATATCATTTTCTCCAGGCCGAACAGAAGCGACGCGTAAACGACCCACAGGACGATCATTACCCATACCCCCGGGCTCAGTCCTTTTTCAAATATCAGATACAGACCGGAAAGCCCGGCAAGTATCACCATGACCTTTGCAATTTTACCGAACCTGTGTTCCACGCCCTGAAAGACCATGACCATTTCCAGCGACTTCTCCATGCGCAGGATCATGGGAAATGTGACAAGTGTGACAAAAGCCACACCGCCTATCCAGATGACAACGGACAGGATGTGAACTGTTAATGCTGTTACATATAACATGGCAACCTCCTCTATATGAATAATGTCAAATGTCAAAGCTCAAATGCCAAATGAATGACAAATTTTAAATGATTAAACAATCGTTGACGGGATAATTTGTTATCTTTAGTCATTGGAATTTGATTTGATATTTGAGCTTTGACATTTGACATTATTTACGTTACATTCGTTCCGGCGCAGTCACTCCGAGAATCCTCAGTCCTTCCTCAAGTACAATTTTAACACCTTTACAGAGACTGAGCCTTGCCAGGGTAAGATTATTGTCATCATCTGATATAATTTTATGCTTATAGTAGTAAGAGTGAAATACTCCGGCCAGTTCCTGAAGATAGTAGGTTATGCGGTGCGGTTCAAAGGTCTGTGCAGCCCCTTCGAAAACCATGGGATACTGAAGGAGCTTCTTGATGAGCAACATATCATCTTCTTCTTTGATAAGCGCAAGGTCAGCCCCCTGAATTTCCGTACTCTCTACCCCCCGGACCCCTCTTTCACTGGCCTGCCGGAACAGGCTCGATATACGGGCAAATGCATACTGGACATAAAAGACCGGATTCTCTGCTGACTGCTCTTTTGCAACGTCGATATCAAAATCGAGATGACTGTCGGCTTTTCTGGTAAGAAAAATAAACTTTGTGATATCAGAACCCACTTCCTCCATAACTTCCCGAAGGGTAACAAACTCCCCTGCACGCTTTGACATCTGTACAGGCTCCCCGTGTCTGAGGAGGTTTACCATTTGAATGAGGATTACCGTGAATTTGTCCCCGGGAAGATCAAATGCCTCCAGCACTGACCTGATCCTGGGGATGTACCCATGATGGTCGGCCCCCCATATATCGATAATCGTATCAAAGCCCCTGTCGAGTTTGTCCTTGTGATAGCAGATGTCAGAGGCGAAATAGGTATACTCACCGTCCTGTTTTTTCACCACACGGTCCTTGTCGTCCCCATACTGTGACGAACTGAACCAGACTGCCCCGTCTTTTTCATAAACAAGCCCCCTTGATTTAAGGGCATCCAAAGCCTCTGCTACCTTCCCCTGAGCATGAAGATCTTTCTCACTCTGCCATTTATCAAAGACCACACCAAAGTCCTTCAGGTCCTTTTCCAGGCTGGTCAGCATCATTTTATATGCATAGTCCGTTATGAACTCACCGCACTCTTCAAATGATTGATTCAGATAAATATCGCCTTTCTGCTCCCGGATGCGCCCGGCAATGACCTGGATGTAATCGCCCCTGTAGCCGTCATCAGGAAACGGAATATCATTTCCCAGACTCTGCTGGTAGCGGGCGAACACGGACTGCCCCAGCAGTTTGACCTGAAGCCCCGCGTCATTGATATAGAATTCCCTTTGAACATCATATCCGGCAGCTGTGAGAATATGGCACAGGGCATTGCCGACTGCAGCACCCCTTCCATGCCCTATATGCAGTGGGCCTGTGGGGTTGGCGCTGACAAATTCCACCTGGACTTTCTGTCCCCTGCCGATATCCGTTCTTAGCGATGAATGTCTCTCCTCAAGAAGCTGCCGCAGACTGTTGAGATAGCAGTCTTTTTTAAATCGGAAATTAATAAATCCCGGACCAGCTATTTCAATGCTTTCAAACAAACCGGTCTCAAGCTCATTGATATTAGTGACAATCTGTTCGGCTATCTTCTGCGGCGCCTGCTTTAGGAGTTTAGGAAGTTTCATGGCAATCGAAGTGGCAAAATCACCCATTGATTCGTTCTTCGGGACTTCGACCTCAATATCCGGAATGTTTTCCACACCCCATTTTTGACAGAGGCTTATCAGTGCTTTCTTAATTATTTCAACAACTTGGTCTTTCATGACTCATAAGTTTAAATATACATCAGGAGTAAGTCAACCGCATTGTCCGTTCATGCGCATTCCTGTACCATTGGAAGAAGGGGTCCCAAAATTCCTCTGCACTTATGTATGACGGCTGTGGAAGGCTGTTAAGGTGTGGTAACGGACTATTTATTCATCATGTCAAGGAATTCCTGGTTGTTCTTAGTCCCTTTGATCTTGTCCAGCAGAAACTCCATACTCTCTACCGTGCTCAATGAATGAAGTACTTTTCTTAAAATCCACATTCTCTGGAGCATGGTCTTATCAACGAGGAGTTCTTCCTTTCTTGTACCGGAGGCATTAATATTGATGGTCGGGAATATCCTCTTATCAACGAGTTTTCTGTCAAGATGGAGTTCCATGTTGCCTGTGCCCTTGAATTCTTCAAAAATCACATCATCCATCCTGCTGCCCGTATCCACAAGCGCGGTTGCCATAATCGTCAGGCTGCCCCCTTCTTCGATGTTTCTTGCTGTTCCAAAAAACCTTTTCGGTTTCTGGAGCGCATTGGAGTCAAGTCCGCCGGAAAGGACTTTACCGCTTGCCGGTATGACGGCATTGTATGCCCTGGCAAGCCTTGTGATGGAGTCAAGCAGGATAACAACATTTTTTTTGGTTTCAACCAGTCTCTTGGACCTTTCAATGACCATCTCGGCAACCTGCAAATGTCTCTGCGGGGGTTCGTCAAAGGTTGAGCTTATGATCTCGGCATTTACCTGTCTTTTCCAGTCCGTAACTTCTTCCGGCCGTTCATCAATGAGGAGAATGATAAGATGTATTTCATTATGGTTTTTCTTGATTGCCTTGGCAATTGACTGAAGCAGCATTGTCTTTCCTGTTCTCGGAGAGGCAACCACCATTCCTCTCTGTCCCATCCCTATGGGGGCAACAAGACCCATAATCCTTGTAGAGTAGTCTGATTTGCTGTATTCAAGGTTTATTGCTTCTGTTGGATAATAGGGTATGAGGTTATCGAATAACGGTCTTTCAACGCTGTCATCAGGAGACTCATGGTTCACGGCCTCGACTTTAAGAAGGGCAAAATACCTTTCACTTTCCTTCGGCGGCCTTATCTGTCCCGTAACAAGGTCCCCGGTCCGGAGATTGAACCTCCTTATCTGTGAAGGTGATACGTATATATCATCGGGCCCCGGCAGATAACTGTAATTTGGAGACCGGAGAAAACCAAAACCGTCAGGCAATATTTCGAGGACCCCCTCCCCGAAAATCAGCCCTGTTTTTTCTGTCTGGGCCTGCAGAATTGCAAAAATAAGGTCCTGCTTCCTCAGACCCCTCGCCCCTTCAACGCTCATTCCTTTCGCCATTTTTGTCAACTCATCGATCGTCTTTTCTTTGAGATCTGTTATGTTCATGCTATCTCCTTGATTCTTGCTTTTGTTTGCCATGGGATAATACTTCCTCTATTAGTGGGAATACATGTTTCTGAAAAATATACTGTTGGAGGTTTAACCTTTCAGCTTCAAACGGGATTGTTTAAAAAGAAGAATAGTTACCCAAATAGTATAACAGTTTTTTATTTTTGTCAACACTAAAACGTTCAGGCGTAAAAAATATTCTATATCGGCCTCCTGTTCATTTTCTGAGTATTGTGGTATTCAATTTACAGAATATTGGTGAGAATTGCTTTTTTCATCCTCTCCCTGCAAAATATATTTCAATGTCTGCGTCTGGCGCAAATGAGATAGTAATCTTTATCACTGCACCCGGGGAGGAGGAGGCTGCCGGAATAGCCCGCTCCCTCGTGGAGTCAAGGCTTGCAGCGTGCGTAAACATTGTACGGAACATGCGTTCTCTGTACGTATGGCAGGGCAACATTGAGGATGATACAGAAGTTCTCATGATCGTGAAAACACAAAAAAAATTATTTAAAGCCCTGTCGAAAAAGGTCAGGGAGCTTCACAGTTACGATGTACCGGAAATTATTGCACTTCCCATAGTGGACGGCTCTGAAGAGTATCTCACATGGCTCAGGGAGTCAACAGGACAGTAAGCGTAAAAGGAGGTTTCATTCAGAAAATGGAAGATAACACCACGGAAAATCTGGATAATTCTCTTGAGGGATGGAAGGAAAACGTGCCTCTTGAAAGTAAGGGATTCCTGACATGGGAAAATGA